>JAHRAW010000139.1 GCA_020027415.1 Gammaproteobacteria bacterium | reverse complement strand
CGCGGCTTTTTAGTATACCTACATTTCATCATGCCTACCAACCCCAACATCGTGCTGCGCGTCAATAATATAGAGGTGATTTACCAGCATGTCATTCTGGTGCTGAAAGGCGTGTCGTTGGAGGTGCCGCAGGGCGGGATTATTGCGTTGGTGGGCGCCAATGGGGCGGGCAAGACCACCACCATTAAATCCATTTCCAATCTGCTCGGCACTGAGCGCGGCGAGGTTACCAAAGGCACGATTGAATTCAACGGCGAGCGGGTGGATCAACTGACGCCCACCGAGTTGGTGCGCCGCGGCGTGGTGCAGGTGATGGAGGGGCGGCATTGTTTTGAACATTTAACGGTGGAAGAAAATTTGCTGACCGGCGCTTATACGCGCAAACTGGATCGCGCCACTTTGGCGAACGATCTGGAGTTGGTATACAGTTATTTCCCGCGCCTTAAAGAACGCCGCAAGAGTCAAGCCGGCTACACCTCCGGCGGCGAGCAGCAGATGATTGCGGTGGGGCGGGCGTTGATGGCAAAGCCGAGCATGATTTTGTTGGACGAACCTTCCATGGGGCTGGCGCCGCAGTTGGTGCAGGAGATATTTGATATCGTGCAGGCGTTGAATCAGCGCGAGGGGGTCACTTTTTTGCTCGCCGAACAAAACACCACTATGGCGTTGCGCTATGCCACTTATGGTTACATTCTGGAAAATGGTCGGGTGGTGATGGACGGCGACGCCAAAGCGCTTGCCGAAAATAAGGATGTGAAAGAATTTTATTTGGGCGTGAGCGGTGACAATAAGCGAAGTTTTAGAAAAGTTAAACAATACCGCCGCCGCAAACGCTGGCTTGCCTGAGCGATTGGAACTGCGATTGAAATTGAAATTGCAACTACAACTGCATCGCCTTCGCGTGATCACTTGATGCGCCCCCTACCAAGCCCTCATGACCGAACACTACGATACCTTAGAAACTCGCGAACCCGCGCAGCGACAAACCGAACTCATCGCCGCGGTCGCCGCGCAGGTGCAACACGCCAAGCAACATTCGCCAACTTATGCGGAGATGTTGGCGGAGGTGGCGCCGCAAGCGATTACTTCGGCGCAAGCCATCGCCGCGTTGCCGCTCACGCGCAAAGCAACCTTGATGCAACAACAAAAATCGCCAACCTTGTTTGGCGGGCTGGCGGCTTATGAAAAAGGACAATTGAAATACTTGTTTTCTTCGCCCGGGCCCATCTATGAACCCGCCACCTTCCGCGCCGACTACTGGCGTTTTGCCCGCGCGCTGTTTGCCGCCGGCTTTCGCCGCGGCGATGTGGTGCAAAATTGTTTCTCCTACCATCTGACGCCGGCGGGCGCGATGGGCGATAGTGGTTGTCATGCGTTAGGCTGCGCGGTGATACCGGCCGGAGTTGGGCAAACCGAACAGCAAGTCGCCACCATGCAAGATCTAAAACCAAACGCCTACTTCGGCACGCCTTCGTTCCTCAAAATCATCCTGCAAAAAGCCGATGAAGTCGGTGCGGATTGTGCAAGTTTATGCAAGGCACTGGTGTCCGGCGAAGCCTTGCCGAAGTCGCTGCGCAACGATTTGCACGACCGCGGGGTGCGCACCTTGCAAGCCTACGGCACGGCGGATGTCGGCTTGATTGCGTATGAATCTCGCGCCGAGGGCGGCTTGATTATTGATGAGCAGGTTTATGTGGAGATTGTCCGCCCCGGCGGCGGGCAACCGGTCGCGGACGGCGAAGTGGGCGAAGTCGTGGTGACCGCATTGAACCCGGATTACCCGCTAATACGTTTTGCCACCGGCGATTTGTCCGCGATTATGCCGGGACTCAGCGACTGCGGGCGCACCAATCGGCGGCTGGTCGGTTGGCTAGGGCGCGCCGACCAAACCGCCAAAGTGCGCGGTATGTTTGTGCATCCGACGCAAATCAATCAGGTGTTGCAACGCCATACTCCAATCACGCGCGCGCGGCTGGTGATTGAGCGGGTGCATGACCGCGACCGCATGACTTTGAAATGCGAACTGCACGAATCCGCATCCGCAATCGCCGACGAGCCATCGTTATTAGCGACGATTGCCGACAGCCTCCGCGAATTATGCAAAGTGCGCGGCGAAGTGGAAATGGTCGCGCGCGGCAGTTTGCCTAACGACGGAGTGATGATTGAAGATCTACGCCCGATTGAACCATAACGCAAAGCGATTTTCGCCTCGCCTACTCAGCGGAAAATTGAATGACTGCGCGCAATGAATCACTAAGCGGTTTGAAAGTATTGGACTTGTCGCAGTTTATTCCGGGTCCGTACGCCACGCGCTTGCTTGCCGACCAAGGGGCGGAGGTAATAAAGGTGGAACCGCCGCGCGGCGACCCGATGCGCACGCTACTCTATCGCGGTGCACGCGATGCAGATCGGCTGTCGCCGGTGTATCAAGCCATCAATCGCGGCAAGCGGATTGTGTGTCTGGATTTGAAAGCAAACCATGACCGACAAAAATTGATCCACTTGGCGCGCGATGCCGATGTGTTGCTGGAGTCGTTTCGTCCGGGCGTGATGACGCGGTTGCGGTTGGATTGGCAGTTAATGCGCGCTGAAAATCCGCAGTTGATTTATTGTTCGTTATCCGGCTATGGACAACAAGGTCGCTATCGCGAGCAAGTTGGCCATGATATTAACTACTGCGCGGCGGCGGGTATGTATAGCCCAAGCCAACTCACTCCGCCGACGAACAACCAATCGTCAAGCAAGCAATCGCCGCACGCCAAACCGGCTTTCGCCTTCCCGCCGATTGCCGATCATGTCAGCGCGATGTTGGCGGTCAATACCATTTTGGCGGCGCTCTATGCGCGTTGCCAACATGGCGGTGGCGGCGACGGTCGCTATCTTGATATTAGCATCTATGAATCCATGCTCGCTTTTCGTTACTTGAGCAATATTAGCGCGAGCGGCGCCGACATTGGGCATGTGGATTTCATCGGCGGCAATGCGGCTTGTTATCATATCTACGCAACCGCCGACCATCGCTTTATCACCTTAGGCGCGGTGGAAGAAAAATTCTGGCGCGTATTTTGCGAAGCCATGCATGAGCCGAGTTGGCTTGCGCGGCAGTATGACGCCTTCCCGCAACGCGCTTTAATCGCCGCGGTGCAAGCCCGATTCAGCGAACAGCCGTTGCAACACTGGAACGCAAAGTTGCTTAATGTGGAGTGTTGTTATGAACCGGTGCCGTTGGATCATGAAGTTTTGCAACATCCGCAAACCGTGGACCGGCAACTGGCGGTGGAACACGACATTCGCTATCCGGCGTGGCTGGATGGTCGTCCGAGCGCGCGCCCAAAGCCGCTTGAACTAGTCGCCGCAGACGCCGCGCTCGGCTGGCGGAGTCGGGCGCATGCCGCTTGCTAATTTTAATCTTTCATCTTTCATCCCAACCCCAAGCACGCGATGTCCTACCAAACGATTAACCTGACGATTGAAGCGCGCGGCATTGCGCGCATCACCCTTGCGCGTCCCGACAAGCACAATTGCATGAACGCGGCGATGCTGGATGAACTCACGCGAGTCGCCAAACAAGTTGACCAAGATGCAACCGTGCGCGCGGTGGTGCTAAGCGGGCAAGGTAGCAGTTTTTGCGCCGGCGCCGATTTGGATTGGATGCGCAACAACCTGCAACAGCCGCGCCAACAACGCATCGCTGAAAGTAAAAAACTGACCGAACTGCTGCATCAATTCAAAATCATTTCCAAGTTGCTGATTGCGCGCGTCAATGGGCAGGCATACGCCGGCGGCATCGGCTTGATTGCCGTATGCGACATCGCCATCGGCGTGCGCGCGGCGCGATTCAGTCTCACCGAAACCAAATTAGGCTTGGCGCCGGCCAATCTATCGTCCTATGTGGTGGCGCGAATGGGGCGGCAAAACGCGCGCCGTTGCATGTTGAACGCGCATGTTTTTCACGCCGATGAAGCGGTCGCGCTCGGCTTGTTGGATAAAGCGGTGCCCGCCGAACAACTGGATGAAAGCGTGCAACAAGAACTCACCGAGCTGTTGAACTGCGCACCGCAGGCGGTCGCCACAACCAAGCAACTGCTGGCGCGCATCGCCACCTTAAATGACGCGGAAAGCAAACAATACACCAGCGAACTGCTGGCTGACATGTGGGAACACGCCGAAGCCAAAGAAGGTATCAACGCATTTTTTGAGAAAAGAAAACCGCAGTGGGCGAAGTGATTGAATAACCCCCTTCCCTATTTTGCCGGGGTGCTTGTTTTTACTAAGTCTCCGTTTCGCTTTGCTGGGTGCCGGTGTAAAAATCGGGCCATTCCATTTTGACAACTGGGCGATCGCTTGCCAACGCATAACATTGGTCAATGATCGCCGGGCGTTTGCGTTGTTGGCGAGGGCGGCGGCTGGCGCGTTGTTCCAAAGCGCGATGCATGGTTTGATAGGCGGTGGTGGCAAGCGGTCTGAGTAGTTCAAACAGGTGCGTGCAACTCTCACGATGCGTCATGCGTTGGCGCGCTTGCCGCAACCAACCCGCGCCGATTTGCAAGCCGACCAGTTGTTGCATTGCGGCTTGCGCGCCCGGGCAAATCTTAAAGGGCGTATCGTCCATGCCGACCTGCACCGCGATGATGTGCATATCCAAATCCAGGGTCAAGCGCACTTGCATCTGATGCACCGGCTCACCGACCTTGATTTCACCGCGGTCGCGGTTTTGGAATGAATAAGTTTTGGTGTCTATCAACTGCGCTTCAATATCCCATAACCCATCCGCCCGCTGAAAGCCTTGACAATGGACCACGCGATCGTGCAATTTCTTGCGCGCGACAGATGGTGACGATGGCGGCGGCGGCATAACGAGTATCCGATTATTGTAGTGGTTTGCGGTTGGACCAGGCGGCGGCAACTTTGGAGTGGTTGCGGCGCCCTAATTGTTTACAAATATAATCGCCGGCGCGCAACAATTGAGGCATGTTGATTCCGCTGTGAAGTCCCAGCCCGTGCAGCAGATACGCCACATCCTCGGTGGCAACATTGCCGCTCGCGCCGGGCGCATACGGGCAACCGCCCAACCCGGCGACTGAACTATCCACCACTTGCACGCCCAGTTGCAAGACCGCATAAATGTTTGCCAACGCTTGCCCATAAGTATCATGAAAATGCACCGCTAATTTTTCCAGCGGAATATCCGCGGCGACCCGTTCTAACATGGCTTGGGCTTGGCGCGGAGTGCCGACGCCGATGGTGTCGCCTAAGGAAATTTCATAGCAACCAAAGTTGTATAGCAACGCCGCCACGCGCGCCACTTCGGCGGACGGCACTGCGCCCTGATACGGACAACCTAACGCGCACGAAACATAACCGCGCACGCGGATGTCGGCCGCATGCGCCCGCTCAATTACCACCGCGAAACGCTCCAGACTGGCGGCAATATCGCAGCGCAGGTTGTGTTGGCTGAATGTTTCCGAAGCCGCCGCGAACACGGCGATTTCCGTAGCGCCCGCGGCGCACGCATCTTCCAAGCCGCGCAGATTCGGCACCAACACCGGATAGCCGACCCCGTTGTTACGCTGAATGGATTTCAGCACCTCGCCGCTGCCAACCATCTGCGGCACTCGCTTTGCCGAAGTGAAACTGCCGACTTCAATGGCGCGCACGCCGGTCTCGCCGAGCAAGCGGATGAATTCCACCCGACTCGCCACCGACAGCGCGCGCGCTTCATTCTGCAGCCCGTCGCGCGCGCCGACCTCAACGATTTTTACATACGGCGGCAACATGCGATGATGGGGTAACAAGCAACGCGAGTTCTAAATTTGCGGGCGGCGGGTTGTGGGCGGCAGGCCTGCATAAAGGTGAAAAATTGCATCCGGTTACATGCGAAACACGCCGAAGCGGGTCGGTTCTATCGGCGCGTTGAGCGCCGCCGAAATGCCCAACGCCAACACCTTGCGGGTGTCGGCCGGGTCAATGATGCCATCGTCCCACAGGCGCGCGGTGGCGTAATACGCATTGCCTTGTTGTTCGTATTGCTGGCGCATTTTTTGCGCATAGGCTTGTTGCGCGGCTGGCTTCCACGCGCCGCCGCGCGCGGCAACCGCGGCGACTTTAATTCGCGTCAGCACATCCGCCGCTTGCGCGCCGCCCATCACCGAAATGCGCGCATTGGGCCACATCCATACAAAGCGTCCGCCATACGCGCGCCCGCACATCGCATAGTTGCCGGCGCCGAAACTGCCGCCGACTATCACGGTGAATTTCGGCACTTGGGCGCACGATACGGCGGTCACCATTTTGGCGCCGTGTTTGGCAAGCCCCTCAGATTCGGTTTTGCGCCCGACCATGAAACCGGTGGTGTTTTGCAGGAACACCAGCGGCACGCCGCGCTGCGCGCACAATTCAATAAAATGCGCGCCTTTCAACGCCGATTCGGAAAACAAGATGCCGTTATTGGCGATTATGCCAATCGGATAGCCGTGCAAATGGGCAAAGCCGCATATTAATGTGCCGCCGTATAACTCTTTGAACGGCGCGAATTCGCTGCCGTCCACCAAGCGGGCGATGATTTGGCGCATATCCAGCGGCTTGCGCGAGTCGGCCGTCGCGATGCCGCGGAGTTCATCTAGTGCATACGCCGGCTCAGTCGGCGGCCGCATTTTCAACTGGGGTTTTTTGCTTCGGTTGAGATGCGCGACAATGCGCCGCGCGATATCCAGCGCATGCGAATCGTCTTTCGCATAGTGGTCGGCGACCCCGGAGGTGCGCGCGTGCAGTTCGGCGCCGCCTAATTGTTCGGCGCTGACCACCTCGCCGGTGGCGGCGGCCACCAACGGCGGACCCGCCAAAAATATCGTGCCGTGATGTTTGACGATGACGCTCTCGTCCGACATTGCCGGCACATACGCGCCGCCGGCGGTGCAGGAACCCATCACCACCGCGATTTGCGCGATGCCGGCGGCGGATAAATTCGCTTGGTTGTAAAAAATCCGTCCGAAATGTTCGCGATCCGGGAACACTTCGTCTTGCAACGGCAAAAACGCGCCGCCTGAATCCACTAGATAGATACACGGCAGATGATTCTGCGCGGCGATTTCCTGCGCGCGCAAATGTTTTTTCACGGTGAGCGGATAATACGCGCCCCCCTTGACCGTGGCGTCGTTGGCGACGATGACGCATTCCACTCCGCTAACCCGCCCGATGCCGCAAATTAACCCCGCCGCCGGCACTGCATCGTCATACATACCGACCGCCGCCAGTTGCGATAACTCCAAAAACGGCGCGTCCGAATCTAACAACCGCTGAATTCGATCACGCGGCAACAATTTCCCCCGCGCCTGATGCCGCTCCCGCGCGCGCGCTCCGCCGCCCAACGCAACCACAGCCGCCTTGTCGCGCAACTCATCGCACAGCGAAGTCATCCACTGCAAATTTTGCTGAAAGCCGGCGGAAGCTGGGTCTAAGGTGTTTTCAATGGTGGGCATGGCGGGTTAAACTTGGGGTAACCGAATCAATTGTTAAGGGATCATATAGAACAGCGATGTACATTCCGCGAAAACAGAAT
>JAHRAW010000119.1 GCA_020027415.1 Gammaproteobacteria bacterium | reverse complement strand
CATGAGGTTGGCGAAAATTCCAGCCACCACATCGTCTAACATAATACCCAAGCCACCGCCCACGCGGCGATCCAGCAGGCTAATCGGCCACGGCTTGACGATGTCCAACAAGCGAAACAGCAGAAAGCCGACTAACAGCGCGCTCCAAGAAAAGGGCACCAAGCACAATGTGACCCACATACCGACCATCTCGTCCCAGACGATGCCCGGATGGTCGTGAGCGGCAATGGATTCGGCGGCGCGCGCGCAGACCATAACGCCCGCCATGAACGCGACCGCCACCGCGCCGACATAGAGCCACCCCGACCACGCCACCAGGAGCGGCTGCAGTAGCAGATAAAACGGAATGGCGAGCAAGGCGCCGGCGGTGCCCGGCGCCAGCGGTATGAGCCCGACGCCAAAACCAAACGCGAGCCAATTGCCGCGCCGCCGAAATAAATCGCGGCGGCTAATCGGACGCGGATGCGGGCGCGGAATCGGCATCGGCATCGGTCACAGGCGCGGATGTGGCATCGGAATCGGTCGCAGACTCGGGCGCGGCATCCGCCGCCTCGTTGCGCGTTTGCTGCGCCACTTTGTCAAGCACTCCGTTGACATATTTATAGCCGTGTTCCGCGCAAAACAACTTTGCCAATTTAATCGCTTCGTTCAACACCACTTTCACCGGAATACTGGGCTGATAGTACAGTTCGTAAGCGCCCAGCCGCAGTATCGCTTGCTCGATTATATCCACCCGCTCCGCGGCGCGATCCAAGTGGCTGGCAATGAGTCGGTCAATGGTTTCTATTTGCCGAGGAATCGCCTCAATCAGCAAGCGAAAATAAGCCAGGTGCTTGTCGGTCAATTGTTCATTGTTGATGAAATTGGGTCCGATTTGCGCGGGCGCTTGCCCGGTCATGCGCCATTGATAAAGCGCCTGCACCGCGCAACGGCGCGCCAAGTGCATGCTACTTTGCGCCATGCTCAATGCTCAATGTTCAATCCCCAAGCCTTCAGCCGCGACCATTAGAGGTCTTGCAACACGCCGACCATGTCCACCGCGGCCACGGCAAAGTCGGCGCCTTTGTTGGCTGCTTTGGGGTCGGCGCGGTGTCTGGCTTGCGCCGCAGTATCGGTGGTCAAGACGCCGAAAATAATGGGGATGTCGCCGCGCAGATTCAATTGCGCGAGGCCGCGCGCGCATTCTCCCGCCACATAATCAAAATGCGAAGTCGCGCCCCGAATCACCGCGCCTAAGGCAATGATGGCGGCATAGTCGCCGGCCGCCATCAGTTGCTTGCATACCAACGGAATTTCAAACGCGCCCGGCACCCATACGCAGTGGATTTGCTCGGCTTCCACGCCCTGCTCGGCGAGCGCCCGCCGCGCGCCGAGCAATAGTTGGTCGGTGATGGTTTGGTTGAAGCGGCTGGCGACGATTGCATAGCGCGGTTTGCGGCGGGCAAAAGGGTCGGTCGTTTTAGTCATGCGCGCCGCCTTCATGTTGGCGTTGCCATTGTGCGAGGTGTTGCGGGTCGGCGATGTAGGCGACAATCTCAAGCCCGAAGCCGGACAGCCCATACGCCCGTTTTTCGCGCCCTAATGCGAGCACTTTGAGCACCCCCAAATCCGCCAAAATTTGACCGCCCGCGCCCAACATGCGCAGGTTGGCGGGGCTATCCAGCGACGCCGATGGCGCGCATTCGGCGGAACGCTTGGCGGTCGGCTCAGCAGATGCAGAGGGCTTGGCGCACCGGTCGGCATGCGTATTCGGAATGGGTTGCGAGGTGTGTTTCAATTCAATGCGCGCGGCGAGTTCTTCAGCCGATTCATTATACGATAACAAAACCACCACGCCGCTTTTGCGCGCAACGATGGTCTCCAACGCATTTTCCAGCGACCAACTCCAAGTCGCCACCGGGGCAAGCACCATATCCAACAAACCGCGATGCACATGCACGCGCACCGCGGTCGGTTGCGCCGGCTGCGGGTCGCCATAAACCAACGCCAGATGCACGCCGCCTTCCACCCGATCTTGGTAAATGAACGATTTGAACCGCCCTTGCCGAAGTTGCAGGTGACCTTCGGCAACGCGCTGCACGGTGGGGTCGTTTTGTAGGCGATACTTAATCAACTCGGCAATGCTGCCGATACGAATGCCCTCGGCGCGACCAAATTTCACCAAATCGGGCAATCTCGCCATGCTGCCGTCCGCGCCGAGAATTTCGCAAATCACGCTGGCGGGTTCAAAGCCGCACAAGCGCGCCAGATCCATGCCGGCTTCGGTATGCCCGGCGCGAGTCAAGACTCCGCCAGGCTGGGCTTTGATTGGGAAGATATGCCCCGGCGTCACCAGATGCTGCGGGGCGGCGTTTGGTTGCACCGCAGTGCGCACGGTGTGCGCGCGGTCAGGCGCGGAAATGCCGGTGGTCACGCCGTGCGCGGCTTCTATGGACACCGTAAAGTTGGTGGCAAAACGCGCTTGGTTGCGACTCACCATCAGCGGCAACTGCAGTTGATTGCAACGCTCTTCGGTCAACGCCAGACAAATCAAGCCGCGCCCGTGGGAAGCCATGAAATTGATATGCTCAGCGGTAACGCATTCCGCCGCGACTAATAAATCTCCCTCGTTCTCGCGGTCTTCGTCGTCCACTAAGATCACCATTTTCCCTTGGCGAAAATCCGCCATGAGGAGGTCAATGGAATCCAGCGTGGGGTTGGCGACGGACATCTAATCGCCGCATTTTGCGGTCATGAAACGTTGCACATAGCGCGCCAGCGGATCCGCTTCCAGGTGAACACGCGCGCGCGGCTGCATCGCGCCCAGGGTGGTGCTCGCCAAGGTGTGCGGCACCACCATCACCGCAAAACAAGTTTGTGCGCGTTCGTCCCGCACTTCGTTGACCGTCAAACTAACGCCATCCACCGCGATTGAGCCCTTGGCGGCGATGAGGTTGCCGATGGCGCGCGGCGCGCTGAATTGCATGCGCACGCAATCCTCATGCGCACGGCGTTCAATCAAGGCGCCAAGCCCGTCAATATGCCCCGCCACCAGATGCCCGCCCAACAGCGTCTGCAGGGTGAGGCTCGGCTCAAGGTTGAGGCGGTCGCCGGTGCGCCATTCGCCGACCAAACACTTCGCCATGGTCTCCGCAGAAATATCAAACCGGGCATGCCCGGCGCCTAATTCGGTCACCGTCAAACACGCGCCGTTCACCGCCAGACTGTCGCCGACTTGCATGCCGGCGATTTCTAACGCGCCCGGGTCAATCACTAATGCGCCGCCACCGCCGCTATCGTTTCGGTGGACTGCGGTCACGACGCCTATCGCGCGCACGATACCGGTGAACATAGCGCCGACTAAAAAGTGACAGGCTAAGCGGTGACAGGCTAAGCAGTAACCGCCGCGGTGGCGGGCGCTTGCGGCGGCACGACATCCAGCGACAACCGCAAATCTCTGCCGACCCGCCGCACCTCGCGAAAAGTCAACCGCCGCCGGTCGGCGAGCGTCTCCAGCCCGGCGATGTTGAACATGCCGCGCGCTTCATCGCCTAACAAATCCGGCGCCAGGTAAATAATTACTTGATCCACCAGTTGTTGTTCCAGCATGCTGCCACTGAGGCGCGCGCCGGCTTCTACCAGCAGTTCGTTAACTTCGCGCTTTGCCAGTTCCGCCAACACTTGTTGTAAATCCAATTGCCCGCGCTGCGCTCGGCAAGCGAGCACTTCCACCGCATTGGAACCGCCGCCGAAGAGCGCCGCCTCGGCGTCGTTTTTGACCGCGGTGATAATCAATGCGTTGCCGGGCTGATGCAGGATTTTCGCGTGCGCGGGGGTGCTGAGATGGCTGTCTAAAATCACGCGCAGGGGCTGCCGGGCGTCCAATTCCGAAGCCGAAGCCGAAGCCAAACCCAAACGCACCGTCATCTTGGGGTCATCGCGCAGCACGGTGCCAACGCCGGTTAGGATGGCGGAACTGGCGGCGCGCAGTTGGTGCGCGTCGCGGCGCGCGGCGGCGGAGGTAATCCACTGACTTTCGCCGCTCGCCAGCGCGGTTTTGCCGTCCAGGCTGACCGCCATTTTCAGCGTCACCCACGGCTTGCCATGCACCATGCGCTGGTAGAAGCCGCGGTTTAAGGCGTGTGCCGCTGGTTTGCCGACCCCCAAAGTGACCGCGATGCCGGCGCGCTCTAATGCCGCAATGCCGGCGCCGTTGACCTGCGGATTGGGGTCTTGCATGGCAATCACCGCGCGCCGAATGCCGGCTTTGCGCACCGCTTGAACGCACGGCGGAGTGCGCCCGTGATGGCAGCATGGTTCCAGGGTGGAATACATGATGGCGCCCTTAGCTCGTTTTGCGGCGCGCGCCAAGGCGATTATTTCCGCATGCGCCTCGCCAGCGAAGCGATGCCAACCTTCGCCCACCACCACGCCGTTATGCACCACCACGCAACCGACTCTGGGGTTGGGGTGGGTGGTGTTCACGCCGCGCGCCGCCAACGCCAATGCTTGCGCCATGAACCGCTCGTCATCGCCTAAGCCAGGCGCCGGCGAGGGTTGCGAAAGTTGTAATTCCCGCGGCGGCGGCACCGCGGATTCAGCCGCCGGGCGGTTAGTTTCGGTGGGTTTGAACGCGCCGCGCAACATGATGACAGATTGGTTATTACTGCTCTGGAAACGAACTGGACTTGCTTAGCTTGCTTGAAGGCTCGCCGCCGCCATCCAATTTAACCCTTCGCGGGCGGACTGCGGCGCTATGCAAGCAGCGGTAAGGTAAAGTCAATTCGCCGCGCGCGAACCGCCGCCAACGATGCCGCTCACGGTGCGGTATCCGCACCTTCTTTTTTCACCGGCAGCATGTCTTCGCGGGTGATGCCCAACCACACCACCGCCGGGCTGGCGATAAAAATGGAGGAATAAGTGCCGATTAGCACCCCCACTAACAACGCGATGGAAAACCCGCGAATCACTTCGCCGCCAAAAATCAGCAAGGTTAACACCACCACCATAGTCGTAAGCGAGGTCAGCACCGTGCGCGGCAAGGTTTGATTAATGGCGGTGTTGATGATTTCGCTGACCTCACGTTTGCGCATGTTGCGAAAATTTTCCCGAATGCGGTCATACACCACGATGGTGTCGTTGAGCGAGTAGCCAATCACCGCCAGCACCGCAGCCAACACCGGCAACGAAAAATCAAACTGAAACATGGAAAACACGCCGAGCGTGATGAGCACATCGTGCGCCAAGGCAAGCACGGAGCCGAGCGCGAAACGCCATTCAAAGCGAAATGTGACATAAATCAGGATGCCGATGAGCGCGTATAACATCGCCAAACTGCCCTGATTGGTGAGTTCGCCGCCGACTTGCGGACCGACAAATTCAACGCGGCGCATTTGCACTTGGCAGTCGCCCACTCTATCTGCGTCTGCGTCTGCGTCTGCATCGGCATCGGCAACCTCGGCGGAGACGCACTGCTGCACGCCGCCGACTTTGGCGACTTCAGCCAGCGTCTCGCCATACGGCGCGCGCAAGACTTGGATCACCCGTGTGCTGAGCGCCACCGCCTCACTTGCTTCCGCGCCGCTCGTCGGCAACCGCACCAGCACATCTTTGGCGGTGCCGAAATGTTGCACCACCGCATCGCTGAAATCGCCTTGTTGTAACGCGCCGCGCACCGCTTCAATTTCAACCGATTGCTGATAGCCGACTTCCACCAAAGTGCCGCCGCTGAAATCAATGCCGAAATTTAATCCTTGCAGGCTCAGCGAGGCGGCGCTGAGTACTAGCAGAATGGCCGATATCGCCAGCGCGAAGCGGCGCTTGCCGAGAAATTCTATGCGGGTGGTGCGCTTGAAAAATTCCATTAGATGGACAATCTGCCGACCGTCTTGCCGCCATAATACCAGTTGATCAACGCCCGCGTGACCATGATGGCGGTGAACATGGAGGTGAGGATGCCGATGCTGAGGGTGACCGCGAAACCTTTAATGGGACCGGTGCCGAAATTAAATAATACGATGGCTGCAATCAAGGTGGTGATGTTGGCATCCACAATGGTGGATAAGGCGCGGTTATAACCGAGGTGGATGCTCGCTTGCGGTGAATTGCCGTTGCGTATTTCTTCGCGGATGCGCTCAAAGATCAGTACATTGGCGTCCACCGCCATGCCCACGGTCAACACGATGCCGGCGACTCCCGGCAAAGTCAGGGTGGCTTGGAAGAACGACAACACCGCCACCATCAACGCCAAATTCAAACTCAGGGCGATGGTCGCGGTGAAGCCGAACACGCGGTAATAAAACAGCATACAAATCAGCACCAACACGAAGCCGGCCGCCACCGAAGTAAAGCCTTGGCGGATATTGGCGAGCCCCAAACTGGGACCGACGGTGCGCTCTTCAATAATTTCCACCGGCGCCGCCAACGCGCCGGAGCGCAACATCAACGCCAAATCGCGCGCCTCGGCGACGCTGTCAAGCCCTTCAATCTGAAAACGCTTGCCTAACTGGTCGCGAATTACCGGCGCGGTTAACACTTCCTCAATCCGGTTGCTAACGCGAATCGGCCGCCCTTGCGAGTCGCGCGCCACTTTGCCGTCGGCGTCTTTTTTGGTTTGTGAAGTAACTTCCAGATACACCACCGCCATGCGATTGCCGACATTGTCGCCGGTAATCCGTTGGTTGATGCGCGCGCCGCTCGCATCCAAAGTGATGCTGACAATCGGCGAGCCGGTGCGCGTATCCAAACTGGCGGCCGCATCAATGATGTTGTCGCCGGAATAAATCACTCGGTTGAACAACAAGATGCGCCGCTCATCGCGGAACGAATAGATTCGCGAGCCCGGCGGCGTCTGCCCGCTTTGCAGCGCCTCGTTATTGTGTTGCTCATCCACCATGCGCATCTCCAAGGTGGCGGCGCGCCCGAGGATGCGTTTGGCGCGCGCGGTATCCTGCACCCCCGGCAACTGAATCACCAATCGCCGGTCGCCCTGCTGTTGCACCACCGGCTCCGCTACGCCCAACTGGTCAATGCGATTGCGCAGCGCGGTCATGTTCTGCTCCAACGCAAACTCCTGCACCTCGTCAATCTGCGCTGCGCTCAGCGTCACTAACAATACCTCGGGGCGCGAAGCATCCGCTTGCGTGCGCAGTTGCGACAACTGCCGCGCCAGCAAATCTTGCGCCGCCTGCCGTTGCGCGGCGGCGCGCATCGTGACCACGATATCGCCGTTCGGATTGGCGCGCACATTGCGATAGCGAATTTTTTCTTCCCGCAGGATGTTTTTGATATCGCCGATATGCCGGTCGCGGGCGCGCTTAAGCGCGTGTTCCATATCTACTTCCAACAAAAAATGCACGCCGCCGCGCAAATCCAACCCCAAATACATCGGGTTGGCGCCGGCGCTGGTCAACCAGTTCGGCGCCCCGGACAACAGCGTCAAGGCGATGGTATAACCGCCGCCCAGCTCCTGTTCAAGCAACGCCAGCGCCTTGAGTTGGCTCTCGCTGTCGGCGAAGCGAATCTTGATGCCGTCGGCGTCAAACGTAAGCGCCTTGACCGCAATGGACGCATGCGCCAGCGCGGCTTCCGCCTTCTCTAACGCGAATCGGTCTACGCTTAAACCGCGCGCGCCGCGAATCTGTACTCCGGGGTCGTTGCCAAATAGATTCGGCAACGCATAAAAAATCCCGACCGCCAGCACCAGCACGATCAATAAGTATTTCCACCAAGCGGTTTGATTTCGCATATTAGTGTGGTTGAAGCAAACAAAATTCCGATAAAATTCCACTTCGGTTGTGCCGCAAACGCGTTCAACCAAGCCTAGGCACCCCAAGCCAGCGGGGAATGTAGCGGCGCATGGTACTACATCCGCGTGGATATGTCAGCCACGCGCGCCAAAATTGCTCGCTACTCCCGGCGCTGGAAGTTGCCAAATGGAGAGCCCGAGAAAGGCTATTGGTGAGGCTTCGCAACATAGATGGGGGGGCTTTTCCGCCCCGCTACGCCGCCTCATGCAAGTCCGCATCCAAGATATTTTCAGCCTGCAAAATTTCAATCGCCGGACCGAGTTGCGCTTGATAATTCCGCCATCTTTCCCGCGAAGTGGTGTAGATGCCTTGCCGCACCTGCCAGATGCTGGCGGTGCGAACTGCGGTGGCGGATTTTTTCAGGTCAAGACAGGCGGCGTCCCACGGTAAGTTGACGGCTTGGATGAGTTGGCGGGTTTGCGCTTCTTTGTCGCCGACTAAGGCCTCGTATTGCACTTTGTAAATTTGCTCGCCGAACACGCCGCGCCAATGGCGCATCAATCTATAGTAGCGAACATAGTATTTCGCCAACACCGGCAAGTCATAAACGAAACTGACATCGGAGGCGTATAACTGAAAGTAGTTGGAGAGGATTACATCCAGCGGATGGCGATGGCAATGCACGATGCTGGCGTCGGGAAACAACGCTTTGATCAACCACAGATGGACAAAATTAAACGGCATTTTGTCGGTGAAAAAATCGGTTTCCAGATCATGCAGCCGCTTAACCCAAGCAATATAGCCGCGCCTTTCTTCGCATAATGTCTGGCCGCCGATTTTCAAAAAATCCCATGGATACTTGCGCATCGGTTCGGCGCGCCGCTCCAATCGGGCGATGGATTTTTCAATGCATGGCAATTCGCCGCACCCGCTCACCGCCGCATGACGCGAGAGAATCTGCTCCACTAAGGTGGTGCCGCTACGCGGCATGCCGACGATGAAAATCGGCATGGGTTCGCTGTCGCTGTCGGTTGCGCGCGCGCTTGCCGATGAAGTCGGCGGTGCGGTGAAAATTTGCGGCACCGCATCAATGTGCGCAAAATAACGGTCAAAATCCATGCTGGCTTCGGCGAATTGCAAGCGGTTGCCGATTTCGTAGGTGGCAAACGCTTGTGGGTATTCGCCCACATCGTCATACACCTTGCCCAACGCAAACGCCAGTTTGGTGCGGGTGAAGTCATCCAAGCCCTCCATTTCCCACAACTTTTGGATGGCTTGCGCGTCTTCGTCCCAGTCTAAAAATTTTTTCAGCGCCACCAGATTTCGGTACGCTTCGGCGTAGCCGGAGCTCAGCGCGATGGCTTTTCGATAGCAACGCTCGGCGGCCTCTTTTTCACCCCAAGAGGAATGCGCCAAACCGCGGTTGTTGTGATATTCCGCATGCTGCGGCTGGCGCGCGATGGCTTGGTCGTAACAATCCGCCGCCTTGCCGACGCTGTCCAACTGAAAATAGGCACTGCCTAAAGAATTCCACACGCGCGCGACATTCATGGTTTTGCTCGGCGGGCGTTTGAGGAGCGCGTTGGCGACCTCAAGCACGCTGAAATAATCTCTGGCAAGTTCGTATAACGACATCTCCAACAGCATGACTGCTTCATCGTCTTTGAATTGCGCGGTGAGTTCGCGCACCACTTCCGATGCCTCGCCATAGCGTTTGAGATCTAACAGGATTTGTCCATACAACACGCGATGGCGTTTTTGCGAGGGCGGGGCGAGGGCGGCATGATCGGCGGCGTTTTTGGTGACGAGCAGGGGCTGCACAATCTGCCGGGCGGTTTCGGCGTCGCCGCTCTGCAGCATTGAATTCGCCAAATTATGCCGCGCGTCTTCATTTTGCGGGTCGTTCGTTAGCGCGCGGCGAAACGCTGCGCCCGCCAACTCATGCGCGTTTTGCTCGGCGTGCAAGGTGCCCAACAAATTCAACGCGCGCGGGTGCTCAGGGGCAAGGTTGAGCGCCGCAACGGCGCTTTGCATCGCTTGCTCAGACTGCCGCAGTTCCTTCTGCGACAAACCGAGGTTGACCGCCGCATCCACCTGCTCGCCGTTCAAACGCAGCGCGCGCTGGTAGGCATCCACGGCTTTGGCATGGCGGTTCAGATGCTGATAGCCAAGCCCCAAGTTATACCAAACCACGGCATGCTCAGGGATCGCTTTGGCAAGTTTTTCAAAGCCCCGGGTGGCTCCCGTAGCATCACCGCGCTGCAGTT
>JAHRAW010000111.1 GCA_020027415.1 Gammaproteobacteria bacterium | reverse complement strand
GGAATTTTATGCGACCGGCAAACCAACCCATCTGCCCAATTTTGCCCATCCCATGACCGGAAAAAATATGGCACAAACTGAAATCACCGGCGATTAACTTCATCCAATGATCACCCGCAACCACTTTGCCAATGCGCTGTTAATTTTCACGCTGACGCTGTTTGCGCAGGTTGGCTTCGCGCAACCATTAATTGACTCCCCCTACTTCGCCGAACAAGTTGCCGCCGGGCAACTGCCGGCGGTGGCGCAGCGGTTACCACAGCAACCTGCGGTAGTGGATTTTGCCGCCGCCGGCAAGCGCGCCGGACAACACGGCGGCACCTTGCGTTTGTTGATGGGCAAGAGCAAAGACATTCGCATGATGATGGTATATGGCTATGCGCGGCTGGTCGGCTATGACGAAAACCTAAACCTGCGCGCCGATTTGCTCGCCGACTACGAAGTGCATGCGCAACGCGAATTCACTTTTCACCTGCGCGCCGGACATCGCTGGTCGGATGGCGCGCCGTTCACCACCGAAGCGTTTCGGTATTACTGGCAGGACATCATCAACAGTAAAGATCTGTATCCGTTCGGCTTGCCCAAGCAATTGTTGGTGGACGGCGAAGCGCCGAAGGTGGAATTCATTAACGCCACCACGGTGAAATATAGTTGGTCAAAAGCCAATCCAGATTTTCTGCCGGCGCTTGCCGCGCCGCGCCCGTTATTTTTATATGCGCCGGGGCATTATCTAAAACAATTTCACCCGAAATACAGCCCGACGGCGGACATTGAACGGCAAGTCAAAGCCGCCGGCGCGCGCAACTGGGCGGGCTTGCATCATCGTAAAAACCATCCCTATAAAAACGACAATCCGGCGTTGCCGGTGTTGCAGCCGTGGGTCAATTCCACCCGCCCGCCCGCCGAACGATTCATCTTCAAACGCAATCCCTACTACCACCGCATGGATCAGCACGGGCGGCAACTGCCGTATATTGATGAAGTCGCCATCCACATTACCAGCGCCAGTTTAATCGCCGCCAAAACCGCCGCCGGCGAGTCGGATTTGCAGGGGCGTTATCTGCGCCTTGACAACTACACCTTCCTCAAAGCCGGCGAAACGCGCAACGATTTTTCAGTGCGCTTATGGCGCAACAGCGGCGGCTCGCAACTGGCACTTTATCCCAACCTCAACAGCAGCGATCCGGTGTGGCGCAAACTGGTGCGCGACCGACGTTTTCGGCGCGCGCTGTCGTTGGGCATCCACCGCGAAGAAATCAATCAAGTGATTTACTACGGCTTGGCGACCGAATCCAACAACAATGTATTAGCCGACAGCGCGCTGTTCAAACCGCGCTATCAAACCGCATGGAGTCGCTACGACCTCGCCGAAGCCAATCGCCTGTTGGACGAACTTAACTTAGCAAAACGCAGTGCGCGCGGCTTGCGTCGCATGGAGAACGACGCCACCTTAGAAATCGTGTTGCATACCGCCGGTGAAAGCACCGAAGAAACCGATATCTTGGAACTCATCGGCGAGAGTTGGCGCAAACTCGGCATCAAACTGCACTCCAAACCATCGCAACGCGAAGTGTTCCGCGAACGCGTATTCGCCGGCGAAACCATGATGGCGATGTGGGGCGGCGTGGACAACGGCTTGCCCAGCGCAAACATGAGCCCGCAAGAATTCGCGCCGACCAGTCAAACCCAGTTGCAGTGGCCCAAGTGGGGACAATACTACGAAACCTCCGCCCAAGTCGGCGAACCCCCCGACCTCCCCGCCGCCATGGAATTGCTAAATCTATACCACCAATGGCGCCGCGCCAACGCCGCCGACCAACGCAAAGCCATCTGGCAAAAAATATTGGACATCCACAGCGAACAAGTATTCAGCATTGGTTTAATAAGCAATGTGCCGCAACCAGTGGTGGTCAACAACCGCCTGCGGAATGTGCCGCAGGAGGGGGTGTATGGGTGGTTGCCGACTGCATATTTTGGAGTGTATAAACCTGATGGGTTTTGGTTTGAGTGACCAATAACCCTTTGACTTTGCCTATGTTTTGTGGGAGAATTGCCCCAATTTCAATTGCACACAGCGGGAGGTAAACCATGTCCGACCAATATTGTGTCAATAAAAATGCGCAATCCACAGGCGAGCACGAAGTCCATAATGTCACCGCAAA
>JAHRAW010000099.1 GCA_020027415.1 Gammaproteobacteria bacterium | reverse complement strand
GATGGCGATAGTACAGCAGCAGCGGTAGTGGCAAAAGTTGAACCTGCGGTGGAGCGATACTACTTATCTCAATTACCGCCGCCCGCTGACGATGATGACGACGATGCCCCATGGGCAGAAGCCATCGGCGGAGCCATTGTGTTGTCCTACTTCGCCAACTACCTTATCAAACAAACCACTTGGCAAGGCAACTTATTCACCTACGCCATGCCCACCAGCGACGATACCTTCGCCTATGGCATGCGCGTAAATCCCAATAAGAACTGGGAATTCGGGCTAAATATCACCGACCGTTCCTATGCCGAAACTCCGCAAAACCCGTACTACGATTTGAAAGTAGAATACCGCTTTTGAATCCATAAGTACCGGCGGGGGCGGTTTTGGCAATTCCCCGGAATCGAATGAAACTCCGCCCCCGTCTGTGCATCGCCCCCCATTTCATCGGGGGGCTTTTTTTGTTAGACTTGGATTCTCGCAACCACACGCTTAAAACCGCGGGAATGACGAGGTGGGGGCGTGGTTATACTCCCCGGCGTCGGGGGCGGCGGCGCACGGCTTGCGTTCGGTGACCGCCAACTGCGCCGGCGGCAATGCTCATTTCCCCGCGCAGTTGCGCTTTCGCCCCGCTGGAAACTTCGCCGAGTTTGCTTTCAATTGCTTCCAGCGTGGGAATCGCGCGCTGCTGGTGTTGATCCAGTGCGGCGCGCATGGCTTTAATGTGGGCGGCGGTGGTGCCGCAACAACCGCCAATAATGCTCGCCCCGGCGTCTACCGCTAATTTGGCATATTCCGCCATGAGGCGCCGGTCGCCGCTGTAAACAATTTCGCCGTCGCGGTATTGTGGAACGCCGCAATTGGCTTTGGCGACCAAGATCGGTTGCAAGCGTTGCTGTTCGGCGGCGTGCCGCATGTTGATGGTGGCGGCGATAAGTTCCGAAGCACCGACCCCACAGTTCGCGCCGATGGCGTCCGGCACGCGCACCATTTGATGGCTGAGGGTGACGATGTCGGCGGGCGCCAGCCCCATCATGGTGCGCCCATTGGTATCCACGCTGAAAGTGGCGACTATGGGCAAGCCAACGCGCGCGGCGCCTTCAATCGCCGCTTGCGCTTCCGCCTTAGAGGACATAGTTTCCAGCCAAAACACATCCGCGCCGCCTTCCTTCAAAGCGTGGGCTTGTTGTTCAAACGCATCCGCCGCCGCCGCATGACTCAATGCGCCCAGCGGTTGCATAATTTCTCCGGTGGGTCCCATGGAGCCGCCGATGATGATTTCGCGGTCGGCTTGGCATACCCGTTCACGGGCAAGCCGCGCGCCCTTGATATTCAATTCCGCGAGTTGGTCGACGGCGCCGTGCAGTTGCAGTCGGTGCCGATTGCCGCCGAAAGTGTTGGTTAGGATGATGTCCGAACCAGCGTCAATGAAGGTTTGATACTGCTGCGCGATGCGTTGCGGGTGGCAGTCGTTCCACAACTCCGGGCAGTCGCCAGTTTGCAAGCCCAGCGCAAACAGATTGGAACCCGTGGCGCCGTCGGCAAGCAACACCGCGCGTTCTTGCAACAGCCGTTGGATGATGTTGATCATTGTATGCAGATTCGGTTAGTCGCAAATATGCGCACGACCGGCAACCGCCATCAACAAAAAAGCCGCCTAGCCGCAGGCGCTGTCCAGCGCCATGGAAATAATCCCGGCGTGCATGAAGCCGTGTTGTTGCGTCAGCGCGGCGTCATAGAAAAGATGCAGTTCCACCTCTCCGGGCGCCACTCTGCGCAGGGTGATGCCGAGTGTTTTCATGGCATGCTGGCGCGCGAAACTGGCTTCCACGCGGGCTTGATACTGAGCGTTGCGCGGCACAAATTGCCGCGATGGGTTGTCAAAAAACAGCAAGTGGCGGGCGGCGGAATTCAATCATTCAGTTCAAGGCTGCGACCGCGCGCGTAAGCGGTCTCTGCATGCGGCAAAGCGGCAACACTTTTGCGCTTGCGCCCATGCCTCGCGCCCACGATTTTACCATACCTCGATTCCGCGTTAAGGGTTGAAGTTGAGTATGACTACGCCAATTCGCGCCACGCACGCATTATTACAATCAAAATTCGCCATGCAACGCAAAGTTAGA
Organism: Gammaproteobacteria bacterium; assembly: GCA_020027415.1. Taxonomy (GTDB): domain Bacteria; phylum Pseudomonadota; class Gammaproteobacteria; order Arenicellales; family Poriferihabitantaceae; genus JAHRAW01. Next base: position 445 of record JAHRAW010000099.1, on the reverse strand, counting down.
GGTCGTTCGGCTACCCCAACTCGCGCGGCGCCGCAGCCGGATTCGGGCGATGCGCTGACGCGCGCCACCGTCCACGACCCCAACCGCCGTTGGTGGAGATTGGCGACCCGATGCAACTCACGCCGCGCGAATTATCCGCCCTGCGCGTGCGGCGCAAAGCGGCGCTGTGTTTTCATTCACCACGCGCGGGCGATTGAGCATGCTGATTCACCCTGCGCCCCGATAACATCCATTGGCAACCAACCAGCGCGGTGCGCGCCGCCTTCACTGAGGCATCGAAATCACCTGGGCGCTTGGTTTTGCGCGCGCGGTTTATGATTCCATCGCCATCCGTGGCGCATGCCCGCCCCGCTAATATCGGTCGGCGGGGGGCGGGAATCTCCTCTTCGGGCTTTCCTAAGGAGATTCTCGCTTAACAGATCGCGGGAATGACGGGGTAGGGTTG
>JAHRAW010000060.1 GCA_020027415.1 Gammaproteobacteria bacterium | reverse complement strand
AACCCGCGACCGAGGCGGGTAGTATGAAATTACTGTTCGGACATCCTATGCACCGCATTAAAGCGGGGTGTTGCACTGCCAGCAGATGGCAAAAGTGGAAGGGTTGAGTTCGTGGCAAGTTTGGCATGGTTGGTCGTTCGCCGGCAGCGGGCTGTTTTCGAAATCTTGCACCGCGCGCCGCGCTTTTTCCATATCCCGGTCGCGCTTCACCCACACTTCCGGGTAGGTGACCGGCAAATCACCAAAACCGCCGACCGCGTTTTGATTAAACAACAGACACGGCACCCCGGCTTGGGTCAGCAAATCCAGCACCAATTGCCCGTCAATGATGGATTCCGCGGTGTAGACGCGCTTCATCGGTTTGCCCGCTCCGCCCGGCGTGGAAAATTAATGGCTTGTCGATGACTTGGGCCAGGTAACGATAATGGCTTGCGCCAAGGTGGCGAGGGGGATGGCGAAGAACACGCCCCACACCCCCCACAGCCCGCCGCACAACAATATCGCCACGATAATCGCCACCGGATGGAGGTTGACCACTTCGGCAAACAGCAGCGGCACCAATAAATTGCCGTCCAGGGTTTGGATAATCAAGTAGGCGGTCATCACATAAATAAAATCACCGCTCCAACCCCATTGAAACCATGCGATTAAGGTCACCGGAATGGTCACCACCGCGGCGCCCACATAAGGTATTAACACCGAGATTCCCACCACCGCCGCCAACAGCATGGAAAACTGCAAATCAAAATAGGCGAAGCACGCAAAAGAAGCCGACCACACAATCAAGATTTCCCACACTTTGCCGCGAATATAGTTGCCAATCTGTAAATCCACATCGCCCCACACGCGCGTTGCCAATTCGCTATCTTGCGGCACAAAGCCGATAAACCAAGCAATAATCCGTTCTTTGTCGCGCAGAAAAAAGAAAATCAAAATCGGCAGCAAGATTAGATAAATTAACACGGTAATGATGCCGGCGGCGCTGGCTAATGAAGATGCTAACAAGGTCTGCCCGAACGCGGTCAACTGCGCGCGCATGCCGTCAATGATTTCATGCGTTTGTTCAACCGAAAATAACTCCGGATATTTTTCCGGCAAAGTCATCAACGCCGCCTGCCCGCTGGCGAGGATCGCCGGGATTTGTCGCACCATCTCGCTGAATTGGTTATACAAAATTGGCAGCAACACAAACACCACCAGCAACACCACCAACATAAAAGCGCAGAACACCAGCCACACGGCAAGCGGGCGCGGCAGTTTCGCGCCGGTCAGTTTGCCGGTCAGTCCGTCAAGCAGGTAGGCGATTACCAGCCCCGCCAACACCGGCGCCAACATCTGCCCGGCATAGGTGATGATCAGGAAACAAAGTAGCAGCAGCACCGCAAGGTAGACCACCTGAGGGTTGGCGATTTGCCGCTTGAACCAGTTGGCGATTCGTTCCATAGTGATCGGACGCAGGTTTTGGGGTCGGGAGGGCGAGGTTAGGCTTGAGATTCGGCGGGCGCGGCGGCGATCTCAAAGCCGTGGGTGATGGCGGCGGATTTCTCTAACATACGCGTTACCGAACAATATTTTTGCATAGACAACGAGATTGCGCGCGCCACTTTGTTGCGGTCAAGGTTTGCGCCGCTGACAATGTAGTGAACATGGATGCGGCTGAATACCTTGGGGATGGACTCGGCGCGCGCCGCGTCAAGCAGGATTTCACACCCGGTTACGGGTTGCCGCGCCTTTTTCAAAATCCCCAACACATCAATGCCGCTGCATGCGCCGAGCCCCATTAACACCATCTCCATCGGGCGGGGTCCGGTGTCGCCGCCGCCTGCTTCCGCGGCCGCGGATATGGTCACGCGGTGACCGCTGTCGGCGACCGCCTCAAAATTCATGCCGCCAAAATGTTTTAGTTTGACTTGCATCTTCAGCCCGCGTTACAACGCAAACAACGTTTTCAGTTCGGCACCCGGTTGCGGCGCGCGCATCAATGTTTCGCCCACCAAGAAAGCATGCACTTGATGTTGCTGCATCAACAACACATCCTCGCGCCGCCGCACGCCGCTTTCGGTTACCGCGAGGCGATTTTCCGGGAGCGAAGCGCGCAACGCCAAAGTGGTTTGCAGATTGGTTTCAAAAGTGCGCAAGTTGCGATTATTGATTCCAATCAGCCGACATGGCAGCGCCAGCGCGCGCGCCAGTTCCTGCGCATCATGCACCTCCAGCAGCACATCCAAGCGCAGCGTATGCGCCAGTTCCGCGAACGCGAGCATGGTCGGGTCATCCAACGCCGCGGCGATCAGCAACACCGCATCGGCGCCAAGCCAGCGCGCCTCAAAAATTTGATACCGGTCAATGATAAAATCCTTGCGTAGCACCGGCAAGCGGCAGGCGGCGCGAACTTCCTCAATATCCCGGTCGCGCCCTTGGAAATAGGGGGCGTCGGTAAGCACCGACAGACAAGTTGCGCCGTGTTCGGCAAAGTCGCGCGCAATCTCGGCGGGGCGGAAATCCGCGCGCAACAGCCCGGCGCTCGGCGAGGCTTTTTTCAATTCGGCAATCACGCCCGCGCGCCCGCGCGCAATATCTTTTTCCAGCGCGTTGATAAACCCCCGCGGCGGCGGCATGCCGTCAAGGCGCGCGCGCAACTCCGCCAACGGCAGGGAAGCCGCGCATTGTGCGACATGCTCGGCTTTGCGCGCTAAAATTTCGCCCAACCGGTTGGAAGTCAAGGCGACCGCCTCTTTAATTCAGTTTCCAGAAAATTTTTCAACATGGCGTGACCATGCTCGGTGAGGATGGATTCAGGGTGAAACTGCACGCCCTCCACCGCCAGTTCGCGATGCCGAAGCGCCATGATTTCATGGTCTTCGGTGTGCGCGGTAATTTCCAAGCACGGCGGCAACGAGGCTTGCTCCACCGCCAGCGAATGATAGCGCGTCGCCTGAAACGGCGACGGCAGCCCCCGCAACACCCCGGCGGCGTTGTGATGCACCGACGACACCTTGCCGTGCATCAGTTGTTGCGCGTGGATAATCCGCCCGCCGAACGCCTGCCCGATGCATTGATGCCCAAGGCAAACGCCGAACAGCGGAATTTTGCCGGCGAAGTGCCGCACCGCCGCCACCGACACCCCGGCTTGGTCGGGGGCGCATGGTCCAGGCGAGATTACCAAGTGAGTCGGCGCCAGCCGTTCCAGCTCGGCGACGCTCTTCTGGTCGTTGCGAACCACCTCCACCGGCTGCGCCAACTCGCCAAAATACTGCACCAAGTTGTAAGTGAAGGAATCGTAGTTATCAATGATAATTAGCACCGGTCAGTTCTCCGGTGGCGCAGGTTCGCCGTTGCCCTGATTTTGCTCGTGGGTTTGAGTTAGGTCGTGAGCGGAATCCAGCGGCTTATGCAAGCCGGCTTGCGCCATCGCCACCGCGCGGAAAACGGCGCGCCCTTTGTTCATGGTCTCCGCCCATTCGTTGCTCGGCACCGAATCGGCGACGATGCCGGCGCCGACTTGGATATGCACCGTGCGATCTTTAATCAACGCGGTGCGGATGGCGATGGCGGTATCCAGATTGCCGTTCCAGCCGATATAGCCGATGGCGCCGGAGTAAATACCACGCTTGTCCGGCTCCAGTTGCTCAATGATTTCCAGCGCCCGAACCTTCGGCGCGCCACATAAGGTGCCCGCCGGAAACGCCGCTTTCAGCACATCAAAGGCGTCCAGCTGCCGCTCCAGTTGCCCGCTAACATTGGATACGATATGCATCACATGCGAATATTTCTCAATCGTCATCTTGTCAGTAACCGTCACCGTGCCGATGCGGGCGACCCGCCCGACATCGTTGCGCCCCAGATCAATCAGCATCAAATGTTCGGCAAGTTCCTTAGGGTCGGATAACAACTCAGCCGCCAGCGCTTCATCTTGTTCGGCGTTTTCACCGCGGCGGCGCGTGCCGGCAATCGGGCGCACCGTCACCTCGCCATCTTCCAGCCGCACCATGATTTCCGGAGAGGCGCCGGCGATGTGGAAGTCGCCGAGATTGAGGTAATACATATACGGCGACGGGTTCAAGGTGCGCAAGGCGCGATATAAATCCAACGGGGCGGCGGCAAACGGCAACGACAGGCGTTGGGAAATGGCCACCTGATATACCTCTCCGTGGTAAATGTAGTCGCGGCATTTTTCCACCGCCGCTTCAAATTCGGCGCGCGGGAAAGAGGAGTGGAATGCGGCTTCGTCGTCAAGTGCGTTCGGCGCGCCGCCTGAGCCGGGCGCGGGCGGAGGTTGCGGATTTGGGTTTGGACTTGACGCGCGCGCCAAGGTGTCAAGCAATTCTTGCAAGCGTTGCTTGCCCCGCGCCCACGCCTCGGGCTGTCGGGGGTCGGCATGCACGATGGCATACAAGCGGTTGGACAGGTTGTCAAACACCACCACTTCATCGGATATCATCAACATAATATCCGGCGCGTTGATAGGGTCGGGCGTTGCGTTGGCGCCCAAATGCGGCTCAATGCAACGCACCGTGTCGTAGCCGAAAAACCCGACCAGCCCGCCGCTGAAGCGCGGCATGCCGGGAATTTCTGGCACGCGATGCTGCTGTTGCAAGCGGCGAATTTCGTCCAACGGGTTGTCGCATTGCTGCGTATGCACAACTTTGTCATGCGGGCGCTCGGCATGTGCATGATCCATGTCAATGCGCCGCAGGCGGTTGCCGCGCACTTCAATGCGACTGCGGCACGGCAACCCGATGATGGAATAACGCCCCCACTTTTCCCCGCCATGCACCGACTCCAATAAATAACTATACGGCTTGTCGGCGAGTTTTAAGTAGGCGCTGAGCGGGGTTTCAAGGTCGGCAAGCACTTCGCGCACCAGCGGAATGCAATTGTAGCCGCGGTCGGCGTATTGATTAAATTGGGCTTGGCTGAGCATGGCGGGCAGTACGGAGCATTACAAATAGCACACGGGCGGCGGCGTTGCTGGTTGATTTCCGTTGTTGTTGGTGGCGTGTCCGTTGCCAGTTGCATGCGGTGGCGGTCGCATGGCGCGTCCAGCCGATTAATTATTTCGGCTCGCCGGCCGCCACGCTCGCCAGTTGCGCGCGCATGGCGGCAAGCACGCTGTTATAGCGATGAGGGTCGCGCGGTGACTTCGCGGCGGCGCCGAAGATGGC
>JAHRAW010000053.1 GCA_020027415.1 Gammaproteobacteria bacterium | reverse complement strand
CAGTACGGACGCCGATGGCGATACCTTGATTTTCAGTTATGCGCAATCAGGCGCTGGCAGTGACCCGGCGAACGCACTTAATACGCCGCTGGATAATATGCCAATGAATACGATTACAATGCCCAGCACCGCCGCTACGAGTTACGCCCTGACTTACACGCTTACGTTGACCGATGGGCAGGGAGGAAGCGCAATGCAGGATATCGTGTTGAATGTTAACGGGATTACTGAGGTGAGTTTGGGGACGATAGCCGATGTTGCTTTCACGGTTGGCGTTGACGACAGCGAGACTTTGCCGACGGTTACCGCCAGTAGCGCAATCGGCACAATTGGCTGCGATATCGTCGGTAGCAATGCTGCGGCGACGGCTCTGCTTACGGATATGAAGTTGACTGCGGTGACCGGGGCGGCGTGCAGTCTAAACAACAACCTGGGCAACCTCGCGGATGCCGCCGATGCGGGCACTTATCAATTCCAATACACCGTGAGCGAAACGATTGCGGATTCTGTCGCCGGCTCCACTGCTATGGCGGATTTTAATGTGGTCATTGCGGAGAGCGTAGCGCCGGCGGCGCCGACCGATTTGCGCGTCATCAGCAGTCCCTCACAAACCGCTCTTAGCTGGAATGCGCCGGCTAATTCCGGCACTGGGGTGGTCACCCACTACCGCATTGAGCGCCGCGAAGGATTAGGAAATTGGAGCGAAATAATGGTTGTTCCAGTTGGCGACACGGCGGCTGTGCTCACAGGCGGCGGCGCCGGCACAGCTAACACGGAGTATGAATACGCCGTTCGCGCGCGGGTCGGCACTACTAATCTTATTTTCGCCAACGGGTTCGGCTTTGGAGGCCGGAGTGCTGGCGCCTTTGTCACCGCCGGCACATATGACGACAGCAGCGGGATAGCGGTGTTGGCGGACGGTGCTTTGACTGGCGTGGTGCGCCCCAGTCGTCGTTCGCAACTTCATTTGATGTGGAATGTGGCTAACACTGGCTTTTCCGCCATTACTGAGTACACCATAGGGTATGACACCAGCGACACTTTCGGCAGCGCTACCACGGTAACCGTTCCAGTTGCGGACGCCACCGCTGAGGCGGCCGATAGGGGCATCGCTGGGGTCTTTCCGGGCGCGTATACGCTAACCGGGCTTATGCGCAACACGGCGTATTATGTTCGCATTAGCGCGACCAACGGCGAGGGCGACAGCGCGCCGGTTGCCAGCATGGCGATTATGACCAGTAATGATGGGATGATGTCGCCGCCGCAAAATTTTGCGGTTGCCGGCGTGGATAATGAGCAGTCGGACACCCAAATTCAACTGGGGTGGGATGCGCCGGAGGACATGGACGGCGAGATGGTGACCGGCTATGAGATTCAGCGGGTGGAGGCGACCTCAACCGCCACGCCGACTTTCCCGGCGTTTGCGGTGCATGCCACGCATGGAGATTGCTCGGGCAGCACCCCACTTGCGGCTAACATCTCGTATACGGATAACACCAATATCACGCGGCTGAATGATTATCACTACCGCATTCGCGCCTGCGGCACGGGTGGTATTTCCGGTGAGCCGACGCCCGATGCTGATGCGGTGTATGCCGAAGCGCGCAATTCGCAAGCCAGCCAGCCGACTAATTTGATGGTAATGGAGACTTCTCCGATGACGGTGGAACTGAGTTGGGATGAGCCGGACAATTTGGGGCGGTCTAAGACGACTCGCGGAACGCTGGCGACGCCGACCAATTATGTAATAGAGGCGATCGCCGACCCCAGCGGTTCACCCATGACTACGTCACAAACCCTTACCTATACCGCCGGCGCACAATCCATGGTTAATGTTCCTGCCATGCGATTTACCGAATATAGTTATCGGGTGCGTTTGGATAACGATAACGCCGATGGCAATGAGGGCGATTTTAGTGGTGATGATGTAACGCTCATGACCGGCGCCGAAGGACCGCTACCGCCGACCGCGGTCAATGCGACTATGGTCGCCAGCAGCAACGCCATCATGCTGAGTTGGAGTGGTGCCGACAACGGCGGCGACACCACGGCTGCCGCCGTCTATGAGATACGGCGCGCGTTGGTTGATGCTGGCGCGCCGATGCCGACCGCCGACAGCGCCTATGTCATGTTAGTCGGCGAAGGGGGTACGCAGACCACCATTCCGGTGCCTTTTGCCATGGAGACCTATACGGACCTGGATACTGGGCTTGAGAAGATGTACTTTTATCAAGTGCGCACCAAAAACAGCGCCGGCACTTCGGCTTGGTCTACCGGCACTGCTGGCATGATGGGCCGCGTAACCAGCGGTGCGGTGTGCCCTTCCACGAATATGATGCCGACGGTGACGATTGACGGCGGCGACCGTTCGGTTGCTGAGGGCGCAGAGGTTAATTTAGTCGCCATGGCGAGCGACCCGGACGGCGATGATGCCGATTTGACTTATGCGTGGACGCAAACCACAGGCACTCCGATGGTGGCACTGCGCAACGCAGACGCTACAACCGCTGGTTTCACTGCGGATTCGCAAATTACTGCGGATATAGTGCGGACTTTTCAAGTGATGGTCACCGACCAATGCGCTGAGGGCATAGCCAACCGCGAAGTCACCGCAACTGTGATTATCACCGTTGAAATCGGCGCCAACGATGCGCCGACCATAATGACCGCAAGCGCCAGTCTCTCAACGGTTCGCCCCGGCACGATGGTTACCCTAACGGGTAGCGCCACCGATCCCGAAGGGCAGACGCCAACCTTGCTCTGGGAGCAAATTGGCAGGGTGACCAGTGATCCGATGACGCGGACGCCTGACCCGGAGATCACTTTGAGTTCAACAACCGAGGCGACGGTCACCTTTGTAGTTCCCGAAATAGAACTGATGCCCGGGCAAGCGGATCCGGTGCTGACCTTTCGGCTGAGTGCCACCGACCAAGGCTTTGGCGGTATGGGGGCGGAGACGGCAACCGCCGAGGTGGAAGTCACCATCTCCCCAGTCAGCGCCGCGGAGATTGCCGATCAAGTAATTCTGCCGCAGATTGCCGCCGCGATTACCGGGCAGACCACCGCCGCCATTGCCGCGCGCACCGCCACTGCTACGGCGGCGGCGCAGAGCATCCCGAGCGTGAACTTCGGCGGACAGCAATTCAACCTGAATGGCGCGCCAGCCGACGGCAACGGCAACAGCGTTGCCATGACGCGCTGGCTATCCACCTACGGCGAAGACTTAATTGCCGGCGACATGGATATGAAGAAAATGTTAGTCAACTCCGACTTCGTCATCCCGCTGAAATCCGCCAAAGACGGCGGCGGTGGTAGCGGTCTTGGTTTGTCATCCACCGCCATCTGGGGCGGCGGCGACTATAACCGCCTATCCGGCGAGAGCGAGGAGATCAGCGGATGGCAAGGCGACCTATTCAGCGTGCAAATTGGCGTAGATGCGAAAGTGCGCGAAAAAGCCCTGTTGGGCGTGGCGTTATCATGGCATCAAGGCGATTTTGAGTTCACCGAAGCGGACGCCACCGACGCCGGCGAGTATGAGTTGGAACTAATCAGCCTCAGCCCCTATTTCGGTTGGCGTCTCGGCGCGGTGGATTTATGGGCGAATGTGGGCTACGGCGAAGGCGAGGTGGAAGTGACCGAAGCCGGACAGACTGATTCCGACCTCAGCGATATCAGCACGCAGAGTCTCGGCGTTGGCGGCAGCGGCATGCTGTGGCAGAACAATGAGACCAAAGTGCATGCCAAAGTCAACCTATCCACCAGCCGCGTGGAAGTGGAAGGCAGCGATGATAGTAGCATGTCGGTGCCGGCAGCCGAGCTGGACAGCAGTCAAGCGCGCGCGGTGTTGCAATTTAGCCAAGACAACCAGTTAGCCGATGGCAGCCGCGTGCAACCCAGCGCCGAAATCGGCGTGCGCCATGATGCTGGCGACGGTGATACCGGCACCGGCGCGGTGTTGGGCGTTAGTTTGACGCGATTGATGCCGTCGCGCGGGTTGACTATATCCGGCAACCTGCACGCATTGGTTGGTCGTAGCGACTATCGCGAATGGGGCATTGAAGGCTTAGTGCGCATCGTTACCGGCAAAGACGGACAAGGTTTGGCGTTTGAATTATCGCCCGGCTACGGCAGCGCCGCCAGCGACACCGACAAGGTGTGGCAACATAACTGGTTTGACACCGCTGCCGATTCCGCCAGCGACAGCGATTCTGCTACCGCCCGCGAATATCAGATGCGCATGAAAGCGCAACTGGGTTATGGTTTATCGTTGCGCGCGTTGCCGGGTCGGTGGACGCCATACAGCGAGATGACCTTAGCCGACCGTAACCGATACAGCATTGGCTTACGCTGGGCGCATCAGAATCTGAGCCTACAACTCAGCGGCGAGCAACGTGAACAAGCCACTACCACCGATAACGTCTACCTGTTGAAAGGCGAGGTGCGGTTCTAAGCGGGAATGTGCTGGTAAGGGGAAAGCGTGCTTCGGGGGAAGTGCGCTTTTTTTTGGGAGTGCCGTTATAAGAACGGCAACCGCCCATCATTTCGGCGTAGTTCTGCCGTAGCGGTCATCCAGTCGTATGATGTCGTCCTCTTCCAGATAATCGCCGCATTGCACTTCTATTAAGCGCACCGCTTCGCGCGAGATATTTTCCAGTCGGTGCTGCACTTGCGCCGGAATGTAGGTGGATTGATTGGCGGCTAAGGTGAATACTTCATCGCCGCGCGTGACTTGCACTTTGCCTTTCACCACCACCCAATGTTCGGAGCGGTGGCGGTGTTTTTGCAGGGACAGCCCATGCCCGGGCTTAATCATGATTCGCTTGACTTGAAAATTCTCATCTTTGGCGAGGCTCTCGTAATAGCCCCACGGGCGAAACACTTTGCGATGCGCGTCCGCTTGGCGGTGGTGCGCGCGCATGTCGGCGACTAAATCTTTGATTTGGTGCGCGTGTTTTCGAGAGGCGACCAACACCGCATCGGCGGTGTCCGCGACAATGCAATCCGCCACCCCCAACACGCCGACCAACCGACCTTGCTGGTAGGCGAGCACGATATTGCGCGCCGCATCTTTGAGCATGACCTCGCCTTGCACGCGGTTGTCGTTTTCATCCATATCAAACACTTCGGCGAGGCGATTCCAATCGCCCAAATCGCTCCAGCCGAGGTCGGTCGGCAGCGGCACTAAGCGCAAATTGTCGGCGCGCTCCATGATGGCGTAGTCCATGGAGATATTGCGGCACTGCGCAAAACTCTCGGCGTGCGCGTAGGTGAAGCCTAAATCGTCAACCCGCTTGGCATACGCTTGTTCGCAACAGTGCGCAATGTCCGGTTCAAACGCGGCGATGGCTTGCAGATACACCGAGGCTTTCACCAAGAACAAGCCGCTGTTCCAGTAGCAATGCCCGCGCGCCAGCCATTCGGCGGCGGTTTGTTGGTCGGGTTTCTCGCAAAACTCAAGCACTTTGCAGGCGGGGTTGGCGGCGGTATCCGCCGCCGCCGCGGCGTCAATATGGATATAGCCATACTGGGTTTCCGCGTGCGTCGGTGGAATGCCAAAAACCACAATTTGATTATCCTGCGCGGCCGGGCGGGCGGCGGCGACCGCGCGCGCCAAGCCGTTTTCATCGGCAATCCTATGGTCGGATGGCATCAGCAACAGCAGCGCATCGCCGAACTCGCGGCGCGCGTCCAGCGCGGCAAGGGTCGCCGCCGCCGCGGTGTTGCGTTGCTGCGGTTCCACTAATACGGTGCACGCGGCGCGTTCCGTTTCGCGCAAGCCGTCGGCGACGAAAAACCGATGCGCGTGGTTGCAGACCACGATGATGCGTTGCTTATGCTCAGGCTCAGCGCAACGCGCCGCCCGATCCATAGCGCAACGAAACAAAGTCTCCCGCCCGGCTTGCGCAAACAATCGCGCGAACTGCTTGGGATAGTGATGGCGCGAGAGGGGCCATAAGCGGTTGCCGGAACCGCCGCACATGACTACCGGAACTAATTTCATCGGGCTATTTTCGGTCGCGGCGGCGGCTGGTTTGACAAGGCCTTCACTCCATGCGCTCCATTGCCGATTCGGTCGGTAATTCGGTTTGGGGTATACTGAGATGAACTAACTAGACTAATACGCCCCGCGCGCACGGCGACAAAATCAACAGTGAATTGATTGAGGACGACGCGTAGTTTAGCGCATTCCTTGGCATCATCTTGGCGTCGCGCCTTGCAACATGCAGCATGCGAGTCGGCGCCGATGAAAAACCCAACCGAACCCGGCGATGGCAAAATGGCAAAGCGAAAAAGACATAACCGCCGCCAGCCCGGGAAAACGCGCGCGCCGAACACCGTACAACGAAACGGCAAGTCGCCGCAAGCAAGCCGACAACCGACCGCCCACTCCTCCGCCGCGACCTCCCCAACCCCGACCGCAACGCATCGTTGGCGCGCGTGGCGCATGCTTTCATCGATGTTTATGCCCGCACTAAATGCAACTGCGAACGCAAATGAAAATTCAAATGTAAATGCAAACGCAAACGCAAACGCATTCGCCGGGCTATTGCTTTGCGCGCTGATTGCGCTCAGTTATTTTCCGGCGGTGTTCGGCGGGTTGGTGTGGGATGACGGAATCTGGGCGGAGACGCCCGCAATTCGCAGCCTCGCCGGGCTATGGGATATTTGGTTTGCGCCCGGCGCCATTCACAATGAAGCGCACTACTGGCCGGTGCTGTATAGCCTATTTTATTTGGAGCATGCGCTGTGGGGCTTGGCGCCGCTTGGCTATCACCTGGTCAACTTGTTATTGCACGCCGCGGTCACGCTGTTGCTATGGCGGTTGTTGCGGCGGCTGGAAGTGCCGGGCAGTTGGTTCATCGCCGCGCTGTTTGCGGTGCATCCGATGCATGTGGAGGCGGTCGCTTGGGTGATTGGGCGCAAGGATATATTGGCGACGCTGTGCTATCTCGCCGCGATGTTCGCTTATCTCAATTTCATGCAGCAACGGCGGCGCTGGCAGTATGCCGCGGTAATGGCGTGGTTTGTGGTGGGCATGCTGAGCAAATCCATCGCGGTCACCTTGCCGGCGACGCTGTTGCTGTGGCACTGGTGGAAACAAGGGCGCGTGACCGGCGCCGATGGTATGCGGGTGTTGCCGTTGTTGGTGGTGGGGCTGGGCATTGCCTTCGGCGATGTGGTGTTGACCCGGCTGACCGAGACCATCGTGTCCACCTATTCGCTGTTTGACCGCATGATTATCGCCGCGCGGGCGCTGTGTTTTTATGTCGGCAAACTGCTTTTGCCCATCAACTTGGCGGTCATCTACCCGCGCTGGGGGGTGGATGCCGCCGCGCCGCAGCACTGGGTTTATGTCGCCGCCGTCGGCGCGGCGTTAGTTGGCTTGTGGTCGCTGCGGCATCGGTTTGGTCGCGGGCCGCTCGCGGCGGCTTTGTTCTTCATAATCGCGCTGTCGCCGACCCTCGGCTGGGTGGATTACGGCTACATGCGCTTTGCGTATGTCGCCGACCGCTTCCAGTATTTAGGCGGCATCGGCGTGTTCGCGCTGACGGTCGCTGCGCTATCGCGCGGCGCGCAACACTGGCGCCACCACCGATGGATGCCGCACGCCGCCTGGCAAGCCGCCGCCGGCGCATTGGTGCTGGCGGTGTTAGTAACGCTGAGCTGGCGACAAGCCGGCATCTATCAGAATGAGACGGCTTTTTTTAGCCACATCGTCGCCCACAATCCGTCCGCGCTGAGCGTGCATTACAATTTAGGCAATGCCTATCGCCAGCAGGGGCGCTTGGACGAGGCGTTGGCAATGTATCGCATTGCCCTGCAAAAGCGACCGCGGTATGCCAAGTTGCATACCAATTTGGGGCTGACGCTGATGCAACGGCAGCAACTGGACGCCGCCGAGCAACACTTGCAGTTTGTGGTTCAGTTACAACCGCGCGAGCCAAATGGCATGCTCAATCTGGCGGCGTTGCGCGCCAAGCAGAAACGGTATTCAGAGAGCATCGCGTTGTACCAAGATGCGTTGGCGCTTGCCCCGGAGTTTGGCGTGGCGCACGACGGCTTGCGCTTGGTTTTGCAACAGCAAGCCGCGGCGGGCGAAGAGTCAGCCAAGTAGCGCATTCCAATGGGTTACCGCGCTGCGCAGTTTGCCGATAAACGCCGGCGCGCAAATCGTTCGCAGAGCGTTCGTAGATCGTTCACCGTGTTGCGAGGAAAACAAATTTTTCTGAAGCGGGTGCCTGCACCGCGCAAAGGGCTTGGTATAATCTCGCGGCAACCGCAAACTGAACAGCATGGCTACCAATAAAACGCGGCTTCGGCGCGCCCGGGCGAAGTCCTCCGCTAACAAAAGAAAGTCGGCAAAAGGCGTGCCGAAGCCGAACGTTGCCGTTTCCGCTTCTGTTGCCGCTGCCGCGGCGCGCGCCGCCGACCGCCGCGCGCCGATTTCCGCGCCGCCTTCATTCAACCTGTTCGGCTTCAACCTCGCCGCCATCGCTGCGCCGAGGACGCTTGCCGGGTTGTTGCTATGCGTACTGATTGCGGTGAGTTATTTGCCGGTGATTTATGCCGGGCTGGTGTGGGACGACATCATTTTGGAGCGCGCCGCGCCGATTAAGAGCCTCTCCGGGTTGTGGGATATTTGGTTTGTGCCGAGTTCGTTGGAGCAGTATGAGGGGCATTATTGGCCCCTGCTGTACACCACTTTTTGGCTGGACCACAAATTATGGGGCGGTTCGGTGCTGGGCTATCACCTGGTTAATGTGGCATTGCATGCGGCGATGACGCTGTTGTTGTGGCGCTTGTTATTGCGCTTTGGGGTGCTGGGCGCGTGGTTTGCGGCGGCGATTTTTGCGGTGCATCCGTTGCATGTGGAATCGGTGGCGTGGGTGATTGGGCGCAAGGATGTGCTGGCGGGGTTGTTTTATCTTGCCACGGTGCTGTGCTATGTGCGGTTTGTGGAGGTCGGGGGGCGGTGGCGGTATGGGTTGGCGGTGGTGTTTTTTGTGGCGAGTATGCTGAGTAAGTCGGTGGCGGTTACGCTGCCGGTGGCGTTGCTGTTATGGCATTGGTGGCAGCGCGGCAAGGTGGCGATGATGGATGTGGCGCGGACTTTGCCATTGCTGCTGTTGGGAGTGGGCATCGCCATCGCCGACTGGTTGCTGTACAAGAGTCGGGAAGTGATTGCGTTTGACTATTCGCTGGTGGAGCGATTGCTGATTGCGGTGCGGGCGTTGTGGTTTTATGTCGGCAAGTTGCTGCTGCCGGTGGAGTTATCGGTAATTTATCGGCGCTGGGAAGTGGGGGTGGAGGACTGGTTGGCGTGGGGCGGTTTGTTGGTTGGGGTGGGCGGCGTGGCGTTGTTGTGGCGATACCGAAATAAAATCGGGCGCGGCGCATTGGCTGGCGTATTGTTCTTCGTGGTTACGCTGTCGCCGACGGTGGGCTTGGTAGATTATGGCTATATGCAGTTCTCCTTCGTCGCCGACCGCTATCAATATCTGGCCGGCGCCGGCGTGCTGGTAACGGCGGCGGTTGCGTTGGTGATGGCGGCGCACCGCGTGCCGCGCGCCAACCACATCGGCATGCGCAACGTGAGCGCATTATTCGGCGCCGCGTTGTTGGCGGTGCTGGCAACTTTGACTTGGCAGCAAGCCAACATTTATCGGGATAACGGCACATTTTTCACGCATATTCTGTCCATCAACCCGCAGGCGCGCAGCGCGCAGCACAATCTCGGCGACCATTTGCATAGCCAAGGGCGCTCGGAAGAAGCGTTAGCCGCCTATCGCCGCGCCGCCGCGTTGCGCCCGAATTTCCCGGATTTCCACAATAAAATCGGCGCCGCGTTGCAAATTCTTGGGCAGTTTGAAAAAGCCAAAGCCAGTTATCGCCGCGCGTTGTCGCTCAAGCCGCGGTTCGCGCATGCGAAGGGGAATCTGGCGATGCTGCTGATCAAAGAACAACAATACGACGAGGCGATGGAGTTGTTCCGCGAGGTGATTGCGACCGACCCCCGATACACCCGCGCGTATATCGGCATGGGCGTCGCGTTATCGGATCTGGGGCGATATCCAGAAGCATTGCGAAATTTTGAGCGGGCGCTGACCCTGGAGCCAGACTCGACGGACGCGCAGCAAGGGCGCGATGCGATCTTGCAATTCTTGCAAAACAAGGCTCAATAGCGGCGCGCGCATTCCACCTCGCGCGCTTGACCGACCCAGACCCGGACCCGATGCATGGACATGGTGGATAGAAACGCAACGGTTGCGGCGGCTACGGCTACGGCGGCGGCTGCAAGCACCGCCGAAGCCAACTGCAAGGTCTGCTTTGTCATTCCCACTTACAACGAAGCCGGCAACATCCAACCGCTGTTGGCGCGGCTAATGGAACTGGATGCCGCTTGGCAAGTGCTCATCGTGGATGACGCCAGCCCCGATGGCACCGCCGAGTTGGTGCAATGCTTCCGCGCCGACCCGGCTCACGCCGCCGATGCCGCGCGCATCCACCTCTCCACCGGCGTCAAACGCGGCTTAGGCGCCGCCTACAAGCGCGGCATGGCGTTCGCCATGCACCAACTCCACGCCGACATCGTGGTGCAGATGGACGCCGACTTCTCGCATGATCCAAGCGTCGCCGCGCGTTTGATTGAACGAGTGCGCGGCGGCGGCGTGGAGGTCGCCATCGGCAGTCGCTACCTGGACGCCGCCACCATTGACGCGGAGTGGCATATTTTTCGGCGCTGGCTGTCAAACGGCGGCAACTGGTTGGCGCGCCACATCGCCGGCATTCGCGGAGTCTGCGATTGCACCTCCGGGTTCCGCGCATTGCGCTGCGCTGCGTTGCAGCGAGTCGCAGTGCAACAGCTGCCGGTGAACGGCTATGCCTTTCAAATCGCGCTGTTGCATCGGCTGATTCATCACGACGCGCGAGTGGTGGAATATCCCATTCACTTCAAACAGCGCGCGCACGGCGAAACCAAACTCGGCGCGTTGGATCTCCTTGAATTTTTTATCAGCGTTTGGATGCTGCGTTTTCCCAGCGCGCGCACCTTCACCAAATTTGCCTTGACCGGGCTGAGCGGGATGGTGGTCAACCTATCGGCGTTTCATCTCTTCATGGAACTCGGCTGGCACAAATACATCGCCTCGCCGCTCGCCGTGGAACTCTCCATCCTGTGGAATTTCCTGCTCAACAACTATTGGACTTTCAGTCACCGCGAATTGATCGGCAATAAACTGGTGCGCGGGCTGCGCTTCAACGCGGTCTCGCTTGGCACGCTGCTCATCAGTTTCGCCGCTTTCTTGGTGTTGTCGGCGGTGTTTCCAAACGGGTTGCCGTTGTTGCATCAAGCGTTCGCCATCGTGCCGGCGGCGTTGTTTAACTATTTCATCAATTCATACTGGACTTTCAAAGGCCGCGTACGGCAAGCGGCTGAGCGAGATTCGCAGGCGCATGCAGAAAAGTGATTCATCGCGTTCGTATGCGCATGCGCATGCGCATGCGGCCACCGCCCGCCGCCCGCCATGCCAACAACCGCGTTCTCAGCCCGCGCCGGTGTGCTGAGTGAGTCGTTGCCAGTAGATTTTTTCGGCGGTGCAGACCCATATCATCCTCATCGTACTGTGCGCCGCATTTTTTCATGCGCTGTGGAATGCGGCGGTCAAACAAAGCGGCGACAAAATACTGTCGTTAGTCGGCTTATTAGTCATCAGCAGTTTGCTGGTGTTGCCCTTGGCGCCGTTGGTCGGCTTGCCGCATCCGCAGAGTTGGCGTTATTTGTTGCTCTCGGTGGGCTTTCACTACGGCTACCACCTCTGCTTGGCGCGCGCCTACCGCTACGGCGATTTTGCGCATGCCTATCCGCTGGCGCGCGGCAGTGCGCCGCTGTTGGTGACGCTATGGGGCGTGTTCGTGCTGCACGAAGCACTCAGCGGGTTGCAACTACTCGCTTTGAGCGGAGTGCTCGGCGGCATTATGATTTTTGCCAGCCGCCGCTTCGGCGTGGTGTGGCAGCGGCGCGCCACTTTGGTGAGCGCGTTGCTGACCGGCGGCTTTATCGCCGCCTACACCCTGTCGGATGGTCTGGGCGGTCGCGCTTCCATGAATATTGCGGCGTATATGGTATGGCTGACGATTTTGGATTGCGTGCCGTTGACGCTGTATGCGGTGTATCGCCGAAGTTGGTGCGCGGTGTATGCGCATGTGGCAGCCAACTGGCGCAGCAACTTAGGCACGGCGTTGCTGTCGTTGGGCGCTTACTGGATGGTGGTATGGGCGATGGTGCACGCCCCCATTCCGCTGGTCTCGGCAATTCGCGAGACCTCGGTGATCATCGCCGCGTTAATCGGCGCATATTATTTCAAAGAGCCAGCCGGCAAACGCCGGGTGGTGGCATCGGTGGTAATCTTTGTTAGTATCATGGTGCTTGGGTTTGCCAAAGTTTGATTCGCCGGCGGCGGCGGCAAGCGACCGCAGCGGATACTGACTGCAACGAGTACTAAGTGAAGTGGCGCTGCTACGCAACTCAGCAAACGACAAAAAATGACCCCAGAAATTCCCCAACGCGCGAGCGCGGTCATCATCGGCGGCGGCGTAATCGGTTGCAGCGTCGCCTATCACCTTGCCAAACTCGGCTGGAGCGATGTGCTGCTGTTGGAACGTCGGCAGTTCAGTTGCGGCACCACCTGGCACGCCGCCGGGCTGGTCGGCACCATGCGCGCGCATGAAAGCCAAGCGCGGCTGAGTGAATATTCCATGTCGGTGTTGCGGAATTTAGAACAGGAAACCGGTCAATCCACTGGTTTCAAGCAAGTTGGCTCCTTGTCCATCGCCCATAGCGCGGCGCGTTTTGAGGAACTCAAACGGGTGGCGGCGATGAATCATGCGTTCGGCATCACCCAAGTGGATATGGTCACCGCCGCGGAAGTCAAAGAGTTATATCCGCTGCTTGACGGCAAAGATTTACTCGGCGGCAGTTGGGTGCCGCAAGACGGCTACGCCAGCCCGGTGGATGTCACCGCGTCGTTCGTCAAGGGCGCGCGGCGGCGCGGGGCGCGTTGTTTGGAAGGCGTGGAAGTAACGGCGATTCGCCGCGCCAACGGCAAAGTCACGGGCGTGGTCGCCCGCCCCGCGCGCGCGTCGGAGGCGGATGCGCAACTGGAAATCAGCGCCGAGTATGTGGTCAACTGCGGCGGTTTATGGGCGCGGCAAATCGGCAACATGGCGGGCGTCAATGTGCCTTTGCACGCCTGCGAACACTACTACGCGGTGACCGAAAAATTGGACGACTTGCCGGACAACCTGCCGGTGATGCGCGACCACGACCAATGCGCCTATTACAAGCCGGAGGCGGGCGGATTATTGGTCGGCGCCTTTGAGCGCAACGCGATTGCTTGGGGGCAGCATGGTATCCCGGCGGATTTTTGCTTTGACGAAGTGGACGGGCATGTGGAACAACAACTGATGCCGGTGCTGGCGGCGGCGATGCAACGGGTGCCGAGATTGCAAGCCGCCGGCTGGCGGAAATTCTTTTGCGGACCGGAGAGTTTCACCCCGGACGACCAGTTTCATATCGGCGAAGCGGCGGAGTTGAAAAATTTCTATGTTGCCGCCGGCTTGAACTCGGTTGGCATTCAAACCTCAGGCGGGCTCGGGCGGGCGCTGGCGGATTGGATGCAGCGCGGGCGGGCGCCGCTGGATTTATGGGGTAACGACATTCGGCGCATGTTTGCGTTTCAAGGCACGCAACGCTATCTCCAGAGCCGGGTCACCGAGAGCCTCGGTCTGCTCTACGACCACCATTACCCATTTAGGCAGATGCAGACGGCGCGCAATGTGCGCCATTCCCCGCTGCACGAGCGGTTGGCGGAGCGCAACGCTTGTTTCGGCGAAGTGGCCGGCTGGGAACGCGCCAACTGGTTTGCGCCGCCCGCGCACGGCGGTGCGCCGCAATATCAATACAGTTTCGGCAAGCAGAACTGGTTCGCTTACTCAGCCGAGGAACACCGCGCGTTTCGCGAGCAAGTGGCGCTGTTTGACCAGAGCAGTTTCTCCAAATACCTAATACAAGGGCGCGACAGTTGCCACGCCTTGCAGCGCATTTGCAGCGCCAATATAGATCTGCCGCTGGAGCGGATGGTGTATACCCACTGGCTAAACGAAGGCGGCGGCATTGAAGCCGATTTAACCGTGATGCGCCTCGCCGAACATCAATTCATGGTGGTCAGCGGCGCGGCGGTAACGGGCAAGGATTTGGATTGGCTGCGGCGGCAAATCCCGGCGCACGCGCATTGTTCGGTTACCGATGTGAGCAACGCTTGGGCGGTGCTGGGCGTGATGGGTCCGAATAGCCGCGCGTTGCTCAGCGAAGCCTTGGCGCACGATATGTCCACCGCCAATTTCCCTTTCGGCGCCACCCAGAAGATTGAAATCGGCTGCGCGGTGGGGCGCGCGGCGCGGGTGTCGTATGTCGGCGAACTGGGCTGGGAGTTGTATGTCCCAGTGGAGATGGCGCGGCATGCGTTTGATCATTTATCGCGCGTCGGCGAGTCATACGGCTTGCGCATGGCCGGTTTGCACGCGCTTGACAGCGGGCGCATAGAGAAAAAATTCTTGCACTTCGGACACGATATTGCGTCTGAAGATACGCCGCTGGAAAGCGGCTGCGCGTTTGTGTGCGACTATGACAAGCCAATTTCGTTCATAGGTCGCGACGCCATCCTCAAACAACGCGAGCGGGGCGATTGGAAGCGCAAACGCTTGGTGCAGTTTCTGCTGCAAGACCCGCACGCGATGCTGTATCACCACGAGCCGATTGTGTGCGACGGCAGCATCGTCGGGCACCTGACTTCCGGCAACTATGGACACACTTTGGGCGGCTCCGTCGGGCTTGGTTATGTGCGCCATGCCGACGGAGTTACGCAAGATTTTCTGGACGGCAGCGTGATAGAAATTGATGTGGGCGGCGAACGCATTTCGGCGGCGGCGAGTTTGACCGCGATGTATGATCCGCGCGCGCAACGGATGCGCGAATAAACCATCGTCTGCCTTGCGCTCGCGCTCACTCAATGCGCCGGCGGCGGCTCGGCAAACTTGGTTGTTTTATTGCTTATTGCGTACCGCGCCCGACCAACTCCGCCAACTTTTCAATGCCCGCTTGAATTCGCTCCGCCGGGATGGACGAGAACCCCAGACGGAAAAACATTTGCGGTCGCGGTTGGGCGGCGGCGCGGTGGAAAAAAATTTCTCCCGGCTCAAATAAAATGCCATGCCGCGCGGCGACCTCCGCCAATTTGCCGGCTTGGAGGTGCCGCGGACCTTGCACCCAGAACGACGAGCCGCCGAAGGTGGGGCGCGAACTGTCGCCGGGAAAATGCTGCTCCAGCAAATCGCCGAGTAACGACCAGCGTTGTTGCAAGGTATGGCTTAGGCGGGTGATCAGCGCATCGTGATAGCCGCGTTGCAAAAATTTGGCGATGATGAACTGATTGTTGCTCGGCGGATGGCGCACCATTAGCCGCCGCAACGCCCGCGCTTGGCGAATGAATTCCTTGGGCGCCACCATATAGCCCAGCCGAATGCCCGGCGCCAGGGTTTTGGAAAGGCTGCCGATGTAGATGACGCGACCATCGTGGTCAAGGCTTTTAAGCGCCGGGGTGGGCGCGCCGACATAGTTAAATTCCGACTCATAATCATCTTCCACGATCATCACATTGTGCGCGTGCGCCTGCCGCAACAACTCCAAGCGGCGCGACTTCGGCATGGTGACGGTGGTCGGAAAATGGTGGCTGGGCGTAGTATAGACGCAATCGCAACGGCTGAAGGCGGCGCCGGGAATGAGCCCATGTCGGTCCACCGCCAGCGGTTCAACGCGCTTGGTGAAAATGGCGAAGGCGTTGTCTGCATCCACATAACCTGGGTTTTCCACCCCGATTGTTTTGCTCGGATTCAACAGCAGTTGCGCGGATAGGTAAATTCCCTGCTGCGCGCCCATGGTCACCAAAATCTCGTGCGGGGTAGCCCACAAGCCGCGCCGGGGCAGAATTTTTTTCTGAATCTGGTCAATCAATTCCGGGTGATCGCTGTCAATGTGATCGCGCGCCCAGTCATGGATGGCGCGAATCGCGGCGGCTTCACGGCAGCATTCGCGCCAATCGGCGATGGGGAACAATTCGCGGTCATACTGCCCGCAAATGAAAGGATAGCGGTATTGATGCCAATTGCTCGGTTTTTGATGATTGCGAAACTGGCTTGGATGGATGACCAGTTGCTGTTGCCAGTTGATTTTCGACCTTGCGGTTTTTGCATGCGGCGGTTGCGCGGCGCGCCCCGCCAAGATTTCGCCATTGACATAAAAACCACTGCGCTGGCGCGCAATCAAAAACCCTTCATCCACCAGATGTTGGTAGGCATGCACCACCGTGTTGCGCGCAACTGACAATTGTTTCGCCAGTTTTCGGCTGGATGGCAACGGGCTGTCGGCCGCCAACTGCCCATCCAGAATGGCGGCAACCAACATTTCCCGAATACGGGTCTGCAAGGTCCCTGTACAGTGGTACGGTAGTTGGAATAAATACTCGGGCAAAATTCTGGTTGTGGTGTATATTTGCGTCGCTGGGCGGGTGATTCGCCCGATTATAAGCGGAAAAATATCGCCAATTTTGACCAAATTAT
>JAHRAW010000046.1 GCA_020027415.1 Gammaproteobacteria bacterium | reverse complement strand
ATCCACCAATTCAGCGAAGATGTTTTGGTCGTTAAGGGCGGCTTGTTTGATTTTCTCCAACGCCGCTTGGCTGTGCTCGGCGTGGCGCGCGTGGAATTCTTGCAGGCGTTTGATTTGACTTTGTTTTTCTTCACTGCTGGAACGCGCCAGTTCAATCTCAATCTCCTGCGCTTCGGCTTCTTGCGGGTTGCGGAAAGTGTTGACGCCGATGATGGGCAAACTGCCGTCGTGTTTGCGGTGTTCGTAGAGCATGGATTCGTCTTGGATTTTGCCGCGCTGATAGCCGCTTTCCATCGCGCCGAGCACGTCGCCGCGCGCCGAGATGCGCTCAAACTCCAGCAACACCGCTTGCTCCACCAAATCGGTCAACTGCTCAACGATGAAACTTCCCTGATTGGGATTTTGATTGAAAGCCAGCCCCCATTCGCGGTTGATGATCAACTGAATCGCCAATGCGCGGCGCACTGAATCTTCGGTCGGAGTGGTAACCGCTTCGTCAAAGGCGTTGGTATGCAAACTGTTGCAGTGGTCGTACACCGCAATCAACGCTTGCAAGGTGGTGCGAATGTCGTTGAAATCCATTTCCTGCGCATGCAGCGAACGCCCGGAAGTTTGGATGTGGTATTTGAGTTTTTGCGAACGTTCCTCGGCGCCGTATTTTTCGCGCATGGCAATCGCCCAGATGCGCCGCGCCACGCGCCCCATGACGGTGTATTCGGCATCCATGCCGTTGCTGAAAAAGAATGACAGGTTGGGCGCGAAATCATCAATGCGCATACCGCGCGCGAGATAACTTTCCACATAAGTAAAGCCGTTGGCGAGGGTGAACGCCAGTTGCGTTATCGGGTTGGCGCCGGCTTCGGCGATGTGATAGCCGGAAATGGACACCGAATAAAAATTGCGCACTTGATGTTGGGTGAAATATTCTTGGATATCCCCCATCAGTTTGAGCGAGAACTCAATGGAAAAAATGCAAGTGTTTTGCCCTTGGTCTTCCTTGAGAATATCCGCTTGCACGGTGCCGCGCACATTATGCAAAGCGGCGGCGGCGAGTTCGGCGCGGGTCGCCGCGTCGGCTTGCTTGCCATGCTCGTTTTGGAAGTTGTTGATTTTTTGCTGAATGGCAACATTCAAAAACATCGCCAGAATAATCGGCGCCGGTCCGTTGATGGTCATGGAAACTGAAGTCAGCGGTTCGCATAAATCAAAACCGCGATAGAGTTCTTGCAGGTCGTCCAGGGTGGCGATGGATACGCCGGCGTTGCCGATTTTTCCGTAAATGTCGGGTCTTTCATGCGGGTCGCAGCCGTATAAAGTGACCGAGTCAAACGCGGTGGAAAGTCGTTTCGCTGACGAATGCGCGGACAAGTTTTTGAATCTTCGGTTGGTGCGAAAGGCGTCGCCCTCGCCGGCGAACATGCGCGTGGCGTCCTCGTTCTCGCGCTTAAAAGAAAACACCCCGGCGGTGAAGGGGAAGTGCCCCGGCAAGTTTTCCAACATCAACCAAGCAAGCAAGTCGCCGCGGTCGTGGTAAGTCGGCAACGCAACCTTGCGAATCGGAGTGCCGGCAAGGGTGCTGACGCTTAGGTCGGTGCGAATTTCGCGGTCGCGAATTTTAACCGCCATCTGCGCGCCGCTATACCGTTCGCGCACTTGCTCCCAGTTTGCCAATAAATCTTTGGCGAGTGGTTGCAGTTGCTGTTCGCGCTGCGCAATTAGCCGTTCCAGCGAGGGCAGGGGCGGTGGCGGGGAGTTGGTTTCGCCGACTTCCGGTTGCGGCGACTCGTTCATGAGCATCGCGCGGCTGGCTTCAAGTTGTTGGAGTTGGCGCGCAATTTCGGCTTGGGCGGTGACGTTGTCTTTATACGCGCGCACGGTCTCGGCAATCTCGGCTAAGTAGCGCGCGCGATTGGACGGAATCAATTTATTTTTATCGGTGGAACAGCGCGTGGTCATGCTCGGCAGGGCATCTTCGGTGTGTGTCATTCCCAACGCCGTCAGCGCCACGCGCATTGCTTGATAAAGCGCAGTCACGCCGTCATCGTTAAACTGCGCTGAGATGGTTCCGTATACCGGCATATCGGCGGCGGGTTGCGAAAACGCTTCGCGGTTGCGCTGCACTTGTTTGCACACATCGCGGTAGGCGTCCGCCGCGCCGCCGCGGTCAAATTTATTAATCGCGATAAAGTCGGCAAAATCCAACATATCAATTTTTTCCAGTTGGCTCTGCGCGCCGTATTCCGGAGTCATCACATACAACGAGCAATCCACTAAATCGGACACCTCGCTGTCGCCTTGTCCAATGCCCGGAGTTTCCACGATAATCAAATCAAACTTCGCCAACTTACAGGCGTTAATCATGCGCGGTAGATGAACCGGCACTGGGTTGCCACGGTCACCGTCGCCGCCGCCGCGCGTTGCCACTGAGCGCATGAAAATATTCGGATGCGCAATCGCGTTCATGCGAATGCGATCGCCAAGCAAGGCGCCGCCGCTTTTGCGCCGCGACGGGTCAACCGCGAGGATGGCGATTTTCAGGCGGTTGCGCTGCCCGATACGAAAGCGCAAAACCAGTTCATCTATCAGCGAAGATTTGCCGGCGCCGCCGGTGCCGGTGATACCCACCACCGCAGTGGTCGGCGGCGCGGCGGGCGGGAATTGGATGGAATCCAGCAACGCTTGCAACGGTTGCTGGTCTGCTTTGTTGCCGCTATTTGAGGCGGGCGGTGCGCTGTTTTCAAGCACGCTCAAGAGGCGCGCCAGCGCGCGGCGGTCGCCGTCGGCAACGGCGGTTACGGAAATTTCAGCCGCATCCACCGCGCCCGCGCCGGCTTGGCAACGCGCGATGGTGTCTTCAATCATGCCGACCAGCCCCATCTGCTGCCCGTCTTGCGGCGAATAAATGCGGGTTACGCCGTACGCTTCCAATTCCCGCCGCTCTTTATCAATAATAACGCCGCCGCCACCGGCGAAAATTCGGATGCCTTCACCGCCGCGCTGACGCAGCATATCCACCATATACTTCAAATACTCAACATGACCGCCTTGATACGAACTAATGGCAATGCCCTGCGCATCTTCCTGCAACGCCGCCGTAACCACTTCCTCCACCGAGCGGTTATGCCCAAGATGAATCACCTCGGCGCCAAGCGATTGCAAAATGCGCCGCACAATATGGATGGTGGCATCGTGCCCATCAAACAAACTGGTGGC
>JAHRAW010000041.1 GCA_020027415.1 Gammaproteobacteria bacterium | reverse complement strand
CGCAATAGTATTACAAATAGCCGCATAATTGGCAACTGCTTTTACAACTCAATACGCCCATGAAAAACCGTATGCGCGGGACCGGTTAACAACATGGATTGGTTGCGTTGTCGCCAAGTTACTTCGGCGTTGCCGCCGGGCAGGGATACGGTTACCTTGTTATCCAGCCAACCGTTGATGATGCCGATGGCGACCGCCGCGCATGCGCCGCTGCCGCAGCCCAAGGTTTCGCCTACGCCGCGTTCGTATACGCGCAGGCGGATGTGATCTTTGGCGACCACTTGCATGAAACCGATGTTTGCTTGCTGCGGGAATTGCGCATGGTTTGTGAGTTTGCCGCCGAGTGTTTCCACCGCGGCGGCGGCGACGCTTGGCACGCGTTGCACGGCATGCGGATTGCCGATGGCGACCACCGAAACTTGCACGGCTTCGCCGTCTACTGTAAGCGTATGCGCGGTTGCGGTATGCCGGGCGTGGTTGGTTGGGCGCGCTTGCTTAGCGTTAGCGCGCGGCGGTTCGGCAACTTCGGTAACAAAGGGAATTTTCTGCGGAGAGAATTCGGGTTTTCCCATATCCACGGTAACCGATTCATCCGCGTTGATGCGCAAGGTCATCCATTGCTTGCGGGTGCGCACTCGCATGGTGTCGCGTTTGGTTAAGCCGCGCGCAACCAAGAAGCGCGCCAGACAACGCGCCCCATTGCCGCATTGTTCGGCCTCGCTGCCGTCTTGATTGAAGATGCGGAAAACAAAGCGCGCCGCATCCTCGGCGTCGGCTTGCACTAACAATACTTGGTCGCAACCGACGCCAAAATGGCGGTCGGCAAGACGCTTGGCAGTCTCGGCGGTGAGGTTTATGGCATCGGATACGCCGTCCAAAACGATAAAATCGTTGCCGAGAGATTGCATTTTTGTGAACTCATATATCATAGAATCAACTCGCTCCACTGCAGGCTTTAAATATCCACCATTGTGGAGTAGGATGATGCCTTATAATCCCCTCCACCTCAGCGCAGAACCCTCGCATTGCATCGCCACCTGAAGCCGATTTTACAGCCCTTTAAATCCATGCCTTCGCTGCTGCGGATGATGCTTGGGCTGTTGTTGTTATGCGCGGGAGTTTTGGGCGCCTTGCCGGTGCTTGGCTTTTGGATGCTGCCGCTGGGGTTGTTGGTGCTGTCGCTGGATTTTCGCTGGGCGCGGCGCGGTTATCTGAGCTCCATTATATGGTTTCGGCGCATGCGAAAACCGGCGCGGCGCGCAAAGCCGGCCGACGAACAAGCGCGTTAAAGACTGCGGGCTGGATACGGGCGGCTGGCGACTCAACCGCCCGCCGCGGCGGGATTGGCGGAATCCGCTTGCGAGTTCTCGCGCCTGCGTTTGACCAAACTCATGCCTTTCAATAAATTAAGCGCCGCGCCCACCTGATAATCTCGCCGTTGTAGCGCGGCAATTGGTTTGGTTTCGGTTTCAGCATGGCCAACTGCGAACCGGGAATTGTGCGCATCTTTCGCCGGTTCTGGTTGCGTTGTAGTTTGATCGTTTTCCAAGTGACCGAAAAGATCGTCTTCCCGTGTCGGTTTGCCGACTTGGTTGCGCGACAGTTGCGTTTGCGTTTGCGCGTTCACTTGCTCAGCAATGATGTCCGGGGTAATTCCGCGCGCTTGAATGGAGCGCCCGGAAGGCGTGTAGTATCGCGCCGTAGTCAGTTTAAGGGCGCCCCCGTTCTGCAGTGGAATCACCGTTTGCACCGAGCCTTTGCCGAACGTTTGCGTGCCTAACAAGATGGCGCGTTGCTGATCCTGCAAAGCGCCGGCCACGATTTCCGCCGAGGATGCCGAGCCGCCGTTGACCAACACGACTAACGGCACCTCCGCGCTCCACGCCCGCGCGGATGCGGAGAAGGTTTGATTGGTAGCGGGGTTGCGTCCGCGGGTGGATACAATCACGCCGTCATTAATAAACACATCGCTGACCTCCACGGCGCTATGCAAAGTGCCGCCCGGATTGTTGCGTAAATCCAGCACCAACCCGTTGAGTTCGCCGTCGCTTGGTTGCAGTTGCGCGAGCGCGGCGCGCAAGTTCGCGCCGCTTTGGCTATGGAAACTGGTGATGCGGATATAGGCGAATCCATCTTCCAGCATTTCGCTCTTAACATTGGATACCTTGATGATGGCGCGCACCAAAGTAACATCAAACGTTTCGCGTTGCCCGCGCCGAGAAATGGTCAAGACAATTTTGGAGCCCGGCGGACCGCGCAGGCGATTCGTTACCGCGCGCAAGTTGTCGCCCTGTACCGCGACCCCGTCCAACCTCACAATCATGTCGCCGGGTTGCAGCCCGGCGCGTTGCGCCGGCGTGTCGTCAAGCGGCGCCACGATTACCAGCAAGCCGTCCGACGTGGTAACCTCAATCCCAAGCCCGCCGAATTGTCCTTCGGTGGAAACGCGCATTTCTTCAAAGGCCTCGGCATCCAGAAACACCGAATGCGGATCCAAGCCGGCGAGCATGCCATGCAGCGCATCGCGCAACAGGCTCAGGTCGTCAGCCGGGTCCACATATTGGCTATTTATTTGACCGAAGACTTCGGCAAACGCTTGCAGTTCATCAAGCGGCAACGAGTTTTTACCGACCTCAGCGGTAGCGGCGGCAGAATCGGTTTGGGCGGCGACATTGCCGCTCAGCAACGCCGCGAACAAACCCGCACTCAGCCAAGGCAATTTTTTTAATTTCAAGAGTTCCTCCGCGCAACGCCAGCCCTAAATCCGACACCATTGTAACGGATCTCGCGGTTCGCCATGATGGCGGATTTCAAAATACAGCCCGGGGCGACTCAAGCCGCCGGTGAAGCCGGCTTCGCCGATCCACTCCCCGGTCTTCACCAACGCGCCGATCTGGGCGCGCAATAAGCGATTGTGTGCGTATAAACTCATATAGCCGTCGCCATGGTCAAGCACGATTAACTGCCCATAGCCGCCGAACCAATCGGCGAACACCACTTGTCCGGCAGAAATCGCCGCCACTTGCCGGCCGGCCTCGGCGGCAAACATCAGCCCTTCCCAGCGCAGCCCGCTCTCCGCTTTTGGTTGTCCAAAACGGGCGATGACGCGACCTTCAATCGGCGCGTCTAATTTGCCTTTATGGCGCTGGAAATCGCCAGATTGGATGGCGGCGCGGGCGGTGGTTTGCGTCTCAGTGGTTTGCGCTTGAGTCTGTTCAGGCGCAACGGACGACGCAGTTTGACCTTGCGGCGGGCGTTGGCGGCGCAACTGCTGCAACAATCGCTGTAGTTCCTGTTCCCGTTCGCGGTAGATCACCACCTGCTGCTGATTGTGTTGTAGCCGTTGTGAGATGACGTTGAGATGGCGTTTGCGTTGCGCGCGCGTGGCGTCCAGTTGCGTTTGATTGTGTTCCAGTTGCTGCAACAATTCTTGCAGTTGATGTTGCCGTTGCGCAAGGTCGGTGCGCGTTTTAGCGACTTCGCGCTGCAGTTTCTTGGCTTGTTCAATGCGCTGATTTCTGGCTTTGGATAGATACCGAAAAACCGCCAGCGCGCGCGCCACGGCGGCGGGATCTTGTTGATTCAGCAGCAGTTTCAAACGGCTTTGCCGCCCTAACATGTAACTTGCGCGCGCCAGTTTACGCAACGCCTGCGCCGATTGTTGGCGGCTGGTTTCCAGTTGGCGGGCGCGCTGTTCCAGTTCGGCGGTGCTGCGCTCCACTTGTTGCAGCCGCGCCATTGCTTGGTGTCGCTGCGCGTTAAGGAGGCTGATTTGCCGTTCCAGTTGCCCCAGTTCATGGGTGAGCGATTGCTTGCGCCGCCGCTCAGTCGCCAGTTGCTGTTGCAGGTCGTCAAGCCAGCGTTTGAGTTGCGCGAGTTCCGCTTGCGAGCGACTCGCATCGGTGCTGGTGTTGGCGCCGATCGCCGCCGATGCGGAGAGGACGGGGGCGGGGGCAAGGGCGACTGCGATTGCGCATCCCCAAGCGAACCGCGCGCGCGCTTTGTCAAGCATAGGCGAACCGACTCAATTGAAATGATTTATTGCGCAAACAATTGCGCAATAAAAGCGCATTATAATCCGCCATTGGAGTAGAATTCAGTTTGCCAACTCCGTCCATCTTCCATCCACTCCATCCACGCCAAGTTCGCCCATGATTCTCCAATTTGTTGCCGAGAACTGGTATTTATTCGCCATGTTAGCGGTAATCGTGCTGTTGCTGTCGCTTGACCCGGCCACGCGCGGGGGTGGCGGCGCCAAGAGAATTTCCCCGTTGCAATTGCCGCGCCTGCAAGCCCGCGAAGCGGCGGTGGTGGTGGATGTGTGCGAAACCGATGCCTTCAAAAAAGGACATATTGAGCAAGCCATTAACCTGCCGCTCGGGCAAATCAAGCAGCAAATCGCAAAACTGAACAAACACAAAAGCAAACCGATCATCGTCGCCTGCGACAACGGCGTGCGCTCGGCGAAAGCGGCTGCCATCCTGCGCCGCCATGAATTTAGCCAACTTTATATTCTGCAAGGCGGCTTGACCGCGTGGAAGAAAGAAAACCTGCCGCTGGTAAAAGGCGGCGGCTGAGACTGATCCTGAGACCAACCACGAACGCCAGCCGCGCCAGCCGGCGGCGAGCATGACCACCCACCCGAACCCTGCCAGCGAGTACAGCATGCCTGACGCAAACAAACGCACCACCGTTGAAGCCAAGAAAGTGTATTTGAAAGACGCTTCGTTCGAATCGCCTTCCAGTCCGCAGATATTCGGGCAAGGCGAAATCAAACCGAAACTGGATGTGCAGATGACCTTGACGCATCAGCGCATTGATCAGGAGCAGAATTATTATGAGGTGGTGTTGCACACCACCGTGACCGCCGCGCATGACAAGCAGTCTTTGTTTCTGGCGGAAATCCAGCAAGCCGGGATTTTTGAAATCACCCACATTGTTGAGGACAGTCTGGAAATCGTATTGGAAACCGCCTGCCCGCATATTCTGCTGCCTTTTGCGCGCGAAGCGATGGCAAGCCTAATCTCCAAAGGCGGCTTCCCGCAACTGCTGCTCAGCCCGATTAATTTCCAAGCCCTGTACCAACAGAAAAAAGCCAAGCAAGCGCGCAGCGTGCAGGCGCCCGGCGCGACTCGAACGCACTAAATCGCGGCGCCGATTGGCTGCGGAGTTGGTCCGAATTACTCGCATTACCCAAATTGCCCGCATTATCCATGCGCACGCATCCGCCCTCGGTCTCCGTGGTCGGCGCCGGGTCGTGGGGCACGGCGTTGGCGATACTGCTGTGCCACAACTTCAAGCGCGTTAAATTATGGGGGCGAAATGCCGCGCACTTGGAGGAAATGGCGCAGCGGCGGTGCAATCCGCGTTATTTGCCCGGCCTGACTTTCCCGCCGAATCTGGCCATTGAACCTAATTTTGACGCGCTGCTTGAGCAATCTCTCGCTTTTGTAATCGCCGTTCCCAGCCATGCGGTTCGCAGCCAGATCCAAACCCTGCATGCGCGCATCACTGCGCATGCGCCCGCGCGCAATTTGGCCGCCGCCGCGACCACCCTGGTCTGCGCCACCAAAGGTTTTGACCCGAACAGCGGGCAATTGTTGTGCGAAGTTACCGCGCAAATTTTTAATAAAGTCGGCGTGCACGCAGCGATTTCTGGACCCAGTTTCGCCGCGGAAACGGCAAAATTACTGCCCACCGCGTTAACCGTGGCTGGCGCCAACTGCGCGGTGGCGGAAGCCATTGCCGCGTGGTTTCGCACCCCGACCACGCGCGTTTATTTCAGCGACGATTTGATTGGCGTACAATTCGGCGGGGCAGTCAAAAATGTGATGGCGATTGCCGCCGGCATCAGCGACGGGCTCGGCTTCGGCGCCAACGCCAGAGCCGCGTTGATCACCCGCGGGCTGGCTGAATTGACGCGCTTGGGAGTCGCCCTCGGCGGGCGGGCGAATACTTTCACCGGGCTGACCGGGGTCGGGGATTTAATTTTGACCTGCACCGACGACCAATCGCGCAATCGGCGGTTTGGCTTGGGCTTGGGCGCCGGCAAAACGAGCGCGCAAATTCGCCGCGCCATTGGTCAAGAAATTGAGGGCATCCATACCGCGCGCGAATTGTATCTAATCAGCCGCAACCTGAAGGTGGAAATGCCCATCACCGAACAGGTATACCGAATCGTGCATCAGGGGCATGATCCCAAACGCGCGGTGCAAGATTTGTTGCAACGCGATCCGCGGGCTGAACATGGCGGGTAGTTGGTAACGCGAGGGAACTAATTTATTAATTTACTAAGCGAATTGCTTGCGTCTC
The DNA here is from genome assembly GCA_020027415.1 of Gammaproteobacteria bacterium. Classification (GTDB taxonomy): domain Bacteria; phylum Pseudomonadota; class Gammaproteobacteria; order Arenicellales; family Poriferihabitantaceae; genus JAHRAW01. The sequence continues at coordinate 73 of JAHRAW010000041.1, read as the reverse complement.
CGAATTTTCCCCGCTGAACAACCTAAATGCCGCGCACCATTCAACGCGCAAAATCCAATTGTCGCCACGCCTC
>JAHRAW010000007.1 GCA_020027415.1 Gammaproteobacteria bacterium | reverse complement strand
CCGGCCCGGCCCGATTATCCCGCCCTGATTGTTGATCACAATCTCAGTCACATCCAAATTAATAGATTTGAACAACCTGGACTATCTCGGCAGGCATGAAAATTTTGAAAAAGACCTTGCCCATGTTTTTAATATCGTGCAGGTGGATTTTGTCGCCATTCCCAAAAAGAATAGTACAAATTCGACCGGGGAGGATTACCGAACCTACTACGGCGGTGACTTAAGGGCGAAAGTCGCCAAAATGTATGCAAAGGATTTGAATCTATTCGCATACGATTTCTGATTATTAATTCCTGTTTTTGACGACCTAAAAATGCCGCCCATCGCCGTTTACGCGCTCTACAAATTCACCGCCCTGGAGCCCGCCGGGCTGCCGTCTTTGCGCGCGCGGCTGTTGTCGGTGTTGCAAAAACATGGCGTGCGCGGCACCTTGTTGCTCGCTGCCGAGGGCATCAACGGCACCATTTGCGGTCGCCGCGATGAGGTGGAGGCGGCGCTGGCATGGCTTGCGCGCCAGCCGCAGTTGCACGACCTGACGCCGCGCGTGTCTTTCACCGACCGCGCCCCGTTCAAGCGCACCAAAGTAAAAATCAAGCGAGAAATCGTCACCATGGGCGTGCCGAACCTGGCCCGGCAGCAACAGCGGCGCGGCGCGTATGTCAAACCGCAAGCTTGGAATGCGCTGATGGAGGATGCGGCGGTGTTGGTGGTGGATACGCGCAACCAGTATGAAGTGAAAATCGGTTCATTCCCGCGCGCCATGCATCCCGGCACCACCAATTTCCGCGAGTTTCCGGGCTTTGCCGAGCGGCGCTTGCATCCGCGCAAGCAGCATAAAATTGCGCTGTATTGCACCGGCGGCATCCGCTGCGAAAAAGCCGCCGCGTATTTGCAACAACGCGGGTTTGAGCAAGTCTTTCAATTGCAGGGCGGCATCCTCAACTACCTCGCCAAGGTGCCGCCCGCCGAATCACGTTGGCGCGGCGAGTGCTTCGTGTTTGACGACCGCGTCAGCGTAGACCACCGGTTACAGCAAGGCAGTTACGACCAATGCCACGCTTGCCGCCAGCCGCTCAGCGAAGCCGACCAGCAGAGCCGACACTACACGCCCGGCGCCAGTTGTCCGGCTTGTTATCCGCGCGTGTCAAGCGCCGACCGGCGCCGCTTTCTGCAGCGGCAAAAGCAAGTTCAGTTAGCCGCCCAGCGGGGCACGATGCATCTTGGCGGCGAGGCAATGCCAGCCTGATATCTGCCTTGGTGTTCGCCGCCCGCGGCCCATTATTGACGACGGCGGCGATTGCGCTGATAAAATTTAGGCGGCAGCAGGATGAACGTCACGCCGAGCAAGGCGACCGCCCCGCCCAGGAAGCCCTGCGGCGAAGGCAGTTCATGCAACCAAAACCACGCCATAATCGTAACCAACACCGGTTGCAGAAATAAAAAACTGGTGACGGTGGCGACGGGTAGTTTGGACAGCGCATAAAACCACAGCAAAAAGCCGAGCCCGCTGGAAAACACGCCCATCGCGGCAATGCATAACAACGCAGTGGGCGGCGCCGCCAACACTGGTGGTATCGCCTGCGGCAGTAGATATAGCAATGGCAGGGTGCCGGCGAAACTGGTATAGGCAATCATGGACAGCGGCGAGTAGCGCGCAAAAAACGGCTTCTGAAATACAAAATAAATCGCCATCGCCAGCACCGCGACGATTAACATCCCATAGCCGAGCAACTCGCCATCGCCGCTTTTGCGCGCGCTAATGATACCCACCCCAAACAGGCTGAGGCAGATGCCGCCCCAGGCGATGGCGGATAGTTTTTCGCGCAGGAACAGGCGCGCCAATAAAGCGGCGAACACCGGCGTGGTGGCAATAATCATCGCCGCTGCGCCGGCGGCAACCCGCCCGACGCCATGCACAAACAGCAGTTGATAAACGGTGATCCCCAAGCCGCCCAACAACAGCATGGGCGGCACCTCGCGCCACTGCGGCAACGAGAAGCGACCGCTGAGGAATAACACCGCATAAAAAATGCACGCCACTAAGTAGCGCAGCAACACCACCTGCGCAACGCTGAAATACGGCAACACCGCTTTGCTGGCGGGAAACGCAAACGCCCACAGCAACACCGCGAGTAACGCCGCTAACAGCGGGAGTTGTCGGGAAATGGGCGCGCTCATCGGTCCATGGCGGTTCATGGGGCGGCTTGCAATGGGAATCTCTAATCTATAAATTGCGCTAACCGCAACCGACCGGCGGCGCGGTTTGGCATGCGCATCGTGTTGCTGGCTGGAGCCATCCGCGCGCGCCGGCCGCGGCACATTTTGCGCATGCCTTCATTCATAATTAAGCGATCACTATACTGCAATGCGCGACGCCGCTGACGGTCTGGAAGTGTATCTGGTGGGCGGCGCGGTGCGCGACCGGTTGCTGGGGCTTGCGGTGCAAGATAGAGATTGGGTGGTGGTCGGGTGCAGCGTGGCGCGCATGGTGGCGCGCGGTTTCAAGCCGGTGGGGGAGGATTTTCCGGTATTCCTGCACCCGCACAGCGGCGAACAATACGCGCTGGCGCGGCGCGAACGCAAAACCGCAAAAGGTTACCGCGGCTTCGCGGTTTTCAGCGACCCTAACATTACCCTGCAACAAGACCTGCAACGGCGCGATTTAACCATCAACGCCATCGCCCAAGATGGTCACGGCAATTTAATTGATCCATTCGGCGGGCGCGACGACATTAAATCGCGCACGCTCAAACATGTTTGCGCGGCGTTCAGCGAAGACCCGGTGCGCGTGTTGCGCGTGGCGCGCTTCGCCGCCCGTTTCGGCGACCTCGGCTTCAGCGTGCATCCGACTACGCAGGCTTTAATGGCGCGCATGGTCGCCGACGGCGAAGTGGATGCGTTGCAGGCGGAGCGCGTGTGGCGGGAATTGCATACCGCCATGCGCGAGTCGGCGACCGCGCGTTTTATTGCGCAACTGCGCCGCTGCGGTGCGCTGGCGAAAATTCTGCCGGAAGTAGACGCCCTGTTCGGGGTTCCGCAACCCGCCAAGCACCACCCGGAAATTGATACCGGTCGCCATATCCTGCTGGCGTTGGCGGCGGCGCATCGGCTCAGCGACGACCCGCGGGTGATTTTCGCGGTGCTGACGCATGACCTCGGCAAAGCCCTGACGCCACAGCACGCGCTGCCGAGCCACCATGGGCATGAACAAGCCGGGCTCCAACCGGTGCATGCCATGTGCGAACGGCTGCGCGCGCCGCAGAAGTATCGGCAACTATCGCGGCTGGTTTGTCAGTATCATTTGCATCATCATCGCATGCCCAGCCTAAAGCCGGCCACCGTGTTGGATTTGTTGCAACAACTGGACGCCTTCCGCCAACCGGACAATGTGCGGCTATTCAGCCTCTGTTGCGTCGCCGACCTGCGCGGTCGCAGCGGCATGGAAAATTTGGATTGCCCGCAGGCGGCGTTGTTTGGCGAGTATCACCGCGCCGCCGCCGCGATTGACGCGGCCGCCATCGCCGAGCAGTTGCAAGACGGCGCGCGCATCAAAAAAGAACTCGCCAAACAACGCATCGCGGCGATTACTGCGGTAAAAAATCAAGCGTTAGCGAGCGTCTGAGTAACGGGCTAACTGAATAGGGTGATGCAATGAAAAATTTAACGGAGTCCAGCGAACTCGGCGAACTTAGTGAACTTAACGATCTTAGCAACCTCAGCGCCGCGGAAATGGGGCATGCGTTAGACGGTTTCGGCATCAATTTGTTAGTCCGCGAAGTTGCGCCGAGCGCGCAATTTTTACAGCATGTGCTGGGCTTCCAAAGCCTGCGCCAGAGCGCCGATTATGCGGTGTTGGCGCATCGTCGGCAGTTATACCAGTTACACGCCGATGCCACCTATGCCGACAATCCGCTGCTCGCGTTATTGCCCGAAGCCGGCATGCGCGGCGCGGGCGTAGAGTTGCGGCTGTATCAACTGGACCCCGACCACGCCGAAAGCCGCGCGCGCGAACGCGGCTACACGGTGCTACAACCCGCCACCGACAAACCGCACGGCTTGCGCGAATGTTTTCTGTTAGACCCGGATGGCTACTGCTGGGTGCCGTCGGTGAAAAAGTAACCGGGCGCGGCGCATGCATCCCATCCGCGGCATTCTGTTTGACAAAGACGGCACTTTGGTGGATTTCAATCGCACTTGGCTGCCGCCTTATCGGCGCGCGGCGGCGTATCTGCATGCGTGTTTTGGCGAACGCGCGCAACCGCACGAGTTGTTAGCGCGCGGCGGCTGGATTGCCGAAACCGAAACTTGGTTGCCGGATGCGCCGTTGGCGAGCGGCTGCAACCAACAGATTATCGCGCTGTGGGCGGATATCATCGGGCAACCGATTGACGCCGCCGTCCGCCGCCAAATTGAAGCGATTTTTAGCGTGCCGGCGGCGGCGTATGTGCCGGCATATGGGGATGGGCTGGCGCGCGGCGCGGCTGCGGGTGGCGCGCAGTGGGAGCGGGAGCGGGAACGGCAGTGGCGCGCGCCGTTTGCCGAGTTGCGCCAGTATGATGTCCGCTTCGGGCTTGCCACTATGGATAATCAAGCCAACGCCTATCACCTGCTGCGCGCGGTTGGTTTGGAAGCGTGGTTTGATTTTGTGTGCGGCGCGGACAGCGGCTATGGGGTGAAGCCGGAGGTCGGCATGGTGGCGGCTTTTTGCGCCGCCTGCCACTTGCAAGCGACGCAAGTGATGATGGTCGGCGACAGCCCGTGCGATATGCGCATGGGAAAGAACGCCGGCGTGGCGCTTACCGTGGGCGTGTTGAGCGGCGCGCATGATGCGGCGGCGCTCGCGCCGGAAGCGGATTTGGTGGTGGCTAGCATCGCCGACCTCAGCGCGGTGATGCGTAAAAAAGCGGGGGCAAGTTTGACTTAGCCCCCGCTGGTTTGCATGGATGCCGTAGCTTAGAAGCGATACTGCAAGCCGAGGGAAAAGCCGGTAATTTCAGCGTCTTCCTCGTCGTAGTAGTTCATCCACTCTACTTTGCCGCTCAGTTGCTCGGTAAAGCCGAAGTTGACGCCGACGCCATAAGCATAATCGTCGAGATGTCACCAATAGTTGCACCATTAACAGCAGTACCGATCTTGCCGTAGCCCAGCATGGCGTACGGGTAGGCGCGATTCTGCACTGAGGCACCGAGGCGAGCAAAGATGCCGTAGTAGTTTTCCAACTCAACCGCAACTTCAACGGTGGTGTTGCCAACGGTAACATCATCTTCCCCTTCGCCGACCCCGATGCCAATCCGCCC
>JAHRAW010000229.1 GCA_020027415.1 Gammaproteobacteria bacterium | reverse complement strand
ATTGAACGCACCATCCGCCAGCAGTTGCTCTAATTTGGCTTTGTTCAAAGCCAATAATTGTTCAATGCTTGGCTTTTCCTCAGTCGCAAAATCATCTTGCAAGCGCATGGTGTTAATGTAGTTTCTGGGATTGGCCTCGGCGAATTGTCGCCGTTTTTGCGGCGACACGGCGTCATAAGCCGGCGACACGACTTGTTCGGCGTGCGCCGGGTCCACCAGATATCCATTGAAAGCGCGGATGTGCGGCATTTGAGTGCGCTGAGTTAGCGGTTGTTTGCTTGAAACTCTGCCATAAATTCGGTCAGCGCGGTGACCCCAGCCAGCGGCATTGCGTTGTAAATACTGGCGCGACAGCCGCCGACGCTGCGATGCCCTTTCAGGTTGACCATCCCCGCGGCGTGGCTTTGGGTGAGGAACTGCTGTTCCAGTTCGGCGTTCGGCAAGCGGAACACCACATTCATATGCGAACGGCAAGCCGGCTCCACCGGACAGGTGTAATAGCCGTCGCTTTGCTCAATGGCGGCGTATAACATGCTGGATTTTTGCTCGGCGTTGCGCTGCATTGCCGACAATCCGCCTTGTTTTTTCATCCACTTCAACACCTCGCCAAACAGATAAATCGGAAATACCGGCGGGGTGTTGAACATGGAAGCATGCGCGGCGTGAATATCGTACCGCAAGTATTTGCCGATATTCCGGTTGCTGTTTTCCAGCACCGCTTTGCGTATGAAAACCACCGCCAGCCCTGCCGGACCGAGGTTTTTTTGCGCGCCGCCATACACCAAATCAAAGCGCGACCAAGGAATCGGGCGGGACATATAATCCGATGACATATCGCCAATCAGCGGCATCTCCACCTGTGGAAACTCGGCAAACCGAACGCCGCCGATGGTTTCATTGGTGGTGATATGCAAATAGCGGGTGTTGTCTTGCAGGGCGAGTTCGCGGTCGGCTGGCATGCGGGTGTAGTGATGGTCGGCGCCGTCCCAAGCGGTATATACCTCGCCATGCAACGCGCCATCGGCGATTGCGCCTTGCGACCACGCTCCAGAATTCACATAGGCGCCTTTCTCCCCGGGATGCAGTAGATTCATCGGAATCATGGAAAACTGCAAGGTGGCGCCGGCTTGGAGAAACAACACTTGAAATTCCTCCGGGGCTTGGAAAATCTCCATCGCTAACGCGCTCGCCTCGCTGGCTACCGCTTGAAAGTGTTCGCCGCGGTGACTCATCTCAATCAACGCCATGCCGGCGCCCTGATAATCGACGAATTGTTGTTGCGCTTGTTGCAGCACTTCAACGGGCAAAGTACAAGGTCCGGCGCTGAAGTTGTGTTTTCGTTCGGTCATGATGATTACAAACTCGGTAACGGGTGAAAAGGGCGGTGAAACATAGTCTCACAGTAAGTAAGCAAAAAAAGCAAAAAAATTATGCGTTCACGCAGTATAGCGGCTCGCCTTTTTCAAACGAGTTAATGACGCGCAGCACGCCGTCGGCAACCGCGTTTTGCGCTTGTTCGGTGGAAGCCCCGATATGATGGGTGCCATGCGCATTAGGATGGTTGGCGAGGGCGGAGGTGAATTCCCCTTCGCCGTGGGTCGGTTCATGCTGATATACATCCAGCCCGGCGCGGATTCCCTTGCGGTCCATCGCGTGCAACAGCGCGGCTTCATCCACCAATTCGCCGCGGGAAGTGTTGATTAGCATCGCGCCCGGCTTCATTTCAGCGAGAAACTCAGCATCAACCATTTGCTTGGTTTGCGCATTCGCCGGCAGATGCAAACTGACCACATCGCTGCCGCGCAACAACTCCGGCATGGAAGCCAATGCCACAATTCCGCGGTCGGCAATTGCGGCTTTGGCGGATTCGGCGCGAGTCGGTTTTGCGACCACGCATACCCGCATGCCGAGTGCTTGGGCGCGGTGCGCCACCGCTAAGCCAATCGCGCCCAAGCCGAGGAGCCCGAGGCTCATGCCATAAAGCCCGCGCCCTTTGCTGTAGCGTTTCTTGTTCCATCGCCGGTTGCGTAAATCAAGGATATTGTCGGCAAGGCTGCGGTCAATGGCGATGATCAAGCCAATTACCAGTTCGGCTACTGCAATGGAGTTGGCGCCGGGGACATTGCACACCCGGACTCCGCGGCTGGCGGCATGCGTTTTATCAATGGTGTTGGTGCCGGCGCCGGCGCGAATCACCAGTTTCAAATCGGCGCCGGCATCCAGGGCGGCGGCATCCACTTTGGTGCTGCGGACGATGAGCGCCTCAGGCCCGCGCAACGCCTGCTGCAGCGTATCCGCGGATAGGTTCGGTTCATATACCAGGTGATGACCGGCTACGGTCAAAGTGTGTCGGTGGGTTTCCGGGAAACGGTCGGCAATCAGTATTTTCATGGCTTGCGGTAATGGGAATAGAAATGGAAAGGTGGTGAAATAGGGCGGAAATAAATCCATGCGGCGGCAAGGCGGCAAGGCGGTGCAGCATGGTTCAATTGCAATCATGCTGATGCAAGATACGCAACATGCGCCGTAGCGGTTCGGCGGCGCCCCACAGTAACTGGTCGCCGACCGTGAAAGCGGAAATATACCCGCCCTCCGCGCTAAATTTGGTTAGCGAATTTAACTTCCGCAGCCGACCGACGACGATGTTGAGGCTGCCGCTCACCGCCGCCGGCGTTAGCCGCGAGAGCGATTGCTGGCGGTCGTTGGCGACCACCGACACCCAATCATTGCCCTGCGCCAAGATTGCGCAGATTTCATCGGTCGGTAAGTCTTGTTTCAGTTTGATGGTGAACGCTTGACTGTGGCAACGCAACGCGTCAATGCGGACGCAAAGGCTTTCAATGGGAATCGGCGCGGCTTCTCGCCCAAGAATTTTATTGGCTTCCACCGCGCCTTTCCATTCTTCGCGGCTCAGTCCATGCGCATGCGCCACTTCGCGGTCCACCCACGGCAGCAGGCTGCCCGCCAACGGGAAGCCGATTTCGGCGTTAGGCAACTGCGCCGAGCGCAGCGCGGCGGTCGCGCTCTTGTCAAGGTCTAAAATAGAATAGGTCGGCTCGGCGAGCATCTCGGACACGGCTTGATGCACATGCCCCATTTGCGCCAGCAGTTCGCGCATCTGGCGGGCGCCGCCGCCGGAAATGGCTTGATAGGTGGTCACGCTCAGCCAGTCAATCAAATCGGCGTTGAAGAGCCCAGCCAACGCCATCATCATTAAACTGACGGTGCAATTTCCACCGATGAAATCCTTCTTGCCATCCGCCAAGCCTTGTTCAATCAGCGACCGATTGACCGGATCAAGAATAATCACCGCATCGCTCGCCAGACGCAATTTGGAGGCGGCGTCAATCCAATACCCGTTCCAGCCGCGGCTTCGCAAACGCGCATGCACAGCAGCGGTGTAGTCGCCGCCTTGACAGGTGACAATCGCCTCCATTTCGCCTAATGCGTTGAGGTCGTTGGCATCAAGCAACGCCGGGGGTTGGCGGCAACCCAGCCGCGGGGCGGGTTGACCGACTTGGGAGGTGGTGAAAAACAACGGTTGCTCAATGATGGAAAAGTCGTCTTCGGCCAACATGCGTTGCAACAGCACCGCGCCGACCATGCCACGCCAACCGATAAAGCCTACGCGGCGAAGTTTCATGGTTGTGCTTGCATGGTTCGTGTTTTGGAGATCTTTGGAGATCTGGCGGTGGCAAAATAACGCGGTTTAATTATAGAATCTTTCTCGCCCACATGCCAGTTTTTCGTGTAACATGCCGGCGTTTTGATGCTTTGGTCAGTTGCCATCGGCTGTTTCGGTCTGTTGCCATCGTTGCATGGCGATTTGAGAATGCAGGCCGAACACCAAGGTGCCGCGCCAAGCACGCAAACCCAGTGGAGCAAAAAAGGTTCGTCTCTGCGGTTGCGTTGCGCCGCCAATTCTGCGATATTAGCGGTTCGCCGACCAAGCGGTCGGCACCGGCAACTGCCACAACCATAGACCATCTAATTTTCCGAACCGCCAACAAGTGCGCTGCGCCCATTTCATCATCACCACCCATTGAGAACCAGACCAGCATGGCTTTAACCGCTACTGATAAAGCGACCATCGTCCAGCAGCATCAACGGCAAACTGACGACACCGGCTCCACCGAAGTGCAAGTTGCACTGATGACCGCCCGCATCCAAGATTTAACCGGGCATTTCAAGACGCATATCCATGACCATCATTCCCGTCAAGGTTTGTTGCGATTGGTCAATCATCGGCGTAAATTATTGAGTTATCTCAAAAAATTCGACCGCG
>JAHRAW010000221.1 GCA_020027415.1 Gammaproteobacteria bacterium | reverse complement strand
GGTCCATTGTCCGACCGCTTCGGGCGCAAGCCGGTGCTGTTAGGCGCCATTCTGCTGTTCAGCGTGAGCAGTTTCGCGTGCGCGCTCGCGAATAGCATTGAGCAACTCATCGCGGCGCGGATGGTGCAAGGTTTCATGGGGGCGGCTGAGGCGGTCATCTGCATGGCCGTTTTCAAGGATTTATTGGATGAGAAACAACAAGTTCGGGCGTTGGCGATTTTCGGCATGTCGGTGGCGTTGGCGCCGGCGCTGGGTCCAATACTCGGCGGGTATGTGCATGTCTGGCTGGGCTGGCGCTTCAACTTTTATTTAATCGGCGGGCTTGGCTTAAGCGCCACATTTTTAATCTGGCGGCTGTTGCCGGAATCCGCCTCGCCGGACGCCCGCGCGCTCAACCCGGCCCGCGTGCTTGGCGACTACTGCGGCTTGCTCTGCGATCGACAATTCATCCTCTACGCCGGCATGGTCGGCGTCGGCATGGGCATTCTGTACGCCTTCATTACCGGCGCGCCGTTCATCTTAATACAACAATTGGGCGTGCCAACCGAGCATTTCGGCTACTACCAAGCGAGCATCGTGGCAACTTATTTCATCGGCAGTTTGGCGTCCACGCGGGCGGTGAATTGCATGGCGACCGACACGCTGCTCAACATCGGCTTGGGCATCATGCTGCTTGGCGGGCTCGGCTTCATCGGCGTGGTGAGCGCCGACTGGGTCACCCCGAACTCGTTCGCCGTTTGTTTTTCTATCATGACCCTCGGACTCGGTCCGGTGTTTGCGGTGGCGCCCTCCAAAGCCATGTTAGCCACCAACCGCAGCACTGGGTCGGCGGCGGCGATGTTAGGGGCGACTGAAATGGGGGTCGGCGGCTTGGCGGCGGGGGCGGTGAGCGTGTTGCACGATGGCAGCGTGCGCCCGGTTGCCATCACCATCATCGGCTTGATGGCAATCACCATCTGCTTAATCCTTGCGCTGGCGGGGGCGAAAAAAGCCGCGCCGCAGTGTTAACTCCCGCCAGCTGGCGCGCTGGAAAAATAGCGTTGCATTTTCATACAGCAATCGCCACGCAAGCATCATCCGCAACGGCAACGGCAACACCATCAACAGCGGCAACTTGAACTTAACACAATATGCGCTTTAACTTGCCTTGAAAATGGCATGATTCGTAGCCTACAAGTAGCCGTATCGCTTGCCGCCGCGCCGCTTCTCAGTTTCTCAATCTTGCGGTTTGCTCGCCTTTCAGTTTGCTATCCTCTCAACTTCTCAGACTGCGCGCGCGGCGGCGCAATCCACCGGTCACCAGTTATGTCTCTTGATGATTATCTGCGCCGCTTCGCTGAGCATAGCCGCGTGACTGTGGTCGGTCCGCTATGCGCCGAAACTCCGCCTTCACAACCACCGCCGCACCCACAACCGCAACCGCTGCGCAATTTGGCAGACCCGTTAATTTGGGTGGACGGCGGCGCCGACTATCGGCGGGGAAATGTCGGCTTCGCGGTCGGCGATGGCGATTCGTCCCACGGCAAACTGGATCAGTATTTAGCGGTGGATAAAGATTGTTCCGACCTCGCTTATGTGTTGCGCCGCTTGCCGCCGTATTTTAACGAAGTGATTTTGTTGGGCTTTCTCGGCGCGCGGCGCGACCATGAACTGTTTAACTTAGGCGAGGTGCATCATTTTTTGCGCGCCACCAACCAACCCACACAAGCGCGCTTTGCGCACCGCATCCACGCGTATTCAAAAGGCGAATGGAATTTTACCGCGCACGGCGTTTTCAGTCTGGCGGTGTTTGCCGCGACCACCGTGCAACTCATCGGCGCGTGCAAATTCCCGTTGCCGTCGCCCACCCAAATACAACCGCTCACCTCACTCGGCTTAAGCAACCGCGGGCACGGCAAGATTACCCTGCGCACCGCAGGCCCGGCGTTCATCTTCAAACCATACTATAATGCGGCATGAGCAGCCCACGGGTTACCGCCGACCGCCTCTTTGCATTTTTGTTACCGTTGCCATCCATCGCCTAACCCAATGACCGAATTGTTTGATTTCAAAACGCAATCTTGCCATTTTGGAGTGATGGGCAACCCGGTTGCGCACAGCAAATCGCCGCGTCTTCATCACCTGTTCGCGCAACAATTTGACCTCACCATACAATACGACCGCATTCAGGTGGATGTGGGCGGCTTCGCGCAAGCGGTCAGCCACTTCGCCGCGCAGCGCGGCGCCGGTTTAAATGTCACGCTGCCGTTCAAAGTGGAAGCGTGGCGGTTGTGTAGTGGGCGCGGCAATCAGTTGAGCGCGTCGGCGCAAGCGGCGAAGGCGGTCAATACCTTGCAGTTCGGCGTCGACCAAAGCGTGTTCGGCGACAACACCGACGGGGTCGGTCTGCTCCGCGACTTGGAGCAGAATATAGGCTTGCAACTGGTCGGCAAGCGCGTGTTGGTGTTGGGCGCCGGCGGCGCGGTGCGGGGGGTTTTGCCACCGCTGCTGCAACGCCGCCCGGCGACCTTGCTCATCGTCAATCGCACCGCGCACAAAGCGCAACAACTCGCTGAAAAATTCGGCGGCGCGTCCGCGAATAACCCTACTGCCGGCGGCGGCGCCAAACCTCAGCTGGTCGGTTGCGGTTATGCGAAACTTGACGAGCATCTTAATGAAGCGTTTGATTTAATCATCCATGGCACTTCCGCCAGTCTCAGCGAGCCATTGACAGCGTCGACGGCGCTACCAACACTTAGCGCGCGTTGCTTGCATGCCGACAGCGTCGCCTACGATATGATGTATGCCCATTCGCCGACCGCGTTCATGCGCTGGGCTTCAGAAAATGGCGCCGGCACGGTGTGCGATGGACTCGGTATGTTGGTTGAGCAAGCGGCCGAGTCTTTCTTGCTATGGCATGGCAAACGCCCGGCAACCGGCGCGGCGCTCAGTGCACTGCGCAACGCTGCTTAATTGGAACCTTGATTGGAATCTTAAATTGAGCGCGGCACGATGACCACCCCCGGCGAGCATGCCAATTACGGCACCAAGCCCAGAGCCTTAGTGATCGCCATTTCATCGCGTGCGCTGTTTGATTTGCAACAAAGCCACGCGGTTTACGAGGAGCAGGGGGTTGCCAAGTATGCCGAATACCAGATTGAACACGAAAACAAACCGCTATCGCCTGGCGTCGCGTTTGCCATGGTGAAAAAATTTTTGGCGCTCAACGATAATAGCGGCGGCGGCAACGGCGACCAGCAGCCGGTTGAGGTGGTGTTGATCTCGCGCAATAGCACGGATACCGGCTTGCGGATTTTTAATTCCATTCAGCACTATCAATTGAATATCAGCCGCGCGGCGTTCACCGGCGGTCAATCGCCGTATCAATATGTGCATTCGTTCGGCGCCGATTTGTTTTTATCCGCCTACCCGCTGGATGTGCGCAACGCCCTGGATTGCGGCATTGCCGCCGCCACTATTTTGCCCTCGCGCATGGACGCGGCCGCCACCACCGCGGCGGCCGCTACTGCCACCAAGCAATTGAAGATCGCCTTTGACGGCGATGCGGTGTTGTTTTCGGATGAAGCCGAACAGGTTTATCAGCGCCAAGGCTTGCAAAGTTTTTCCGACAGCGAAAAAACTTCAGCCAACAAACCGCTCCCCGGCGGACCTTTCAAAAATGTATTGTCCGCGTTGCATGCCATGCAACAAAATTACGGCGCCGAAGACTCCCCCATTCGCACCGCATTAATCACCTCCCGCGCCGCGCCGGCGCATGAACGAGTCATCAAAACCTTGCGCGCGTGGAATATCCGCATTGACGAAAGTTATTTTCTCGGCGGCATGGACAAAGGCGAATTCCTGCGCGTCTTCGGCGCCGACATTTTCTTTGACGACCAACAAACACACTGCGAATCCGCCCGCCGGCATGTTCCAACCGGACATGTGCCGCATGGGATTATTAACGAGTAACGCAACGAAGCATACCAATTGAATAACGCGCATGGACTGTTGAAGGTGTGTTGCAGTTACCGTGATTTAGTTAAACTAGATCCCATACTCCGGTTGCTTGGTTACGTTTAATTTCCCCTCGTCTTTGCATGCCCTGTTGGGCATTTCGCACATCGTGTTTCCATA
>JAHRAW010000208.1 GCA_020027415.1 Gammaproteobacteria bacterium | reverse complement strand
GCGGCCTCTAAACGGAGCAAAAAAATCACCCGGCGACAGCCGTTATGCCGCCTGCAGGACGACTCCAGCGGCGCATCCCGCCTGCATCCGCTGCTGCGGCGAATTTTAGAGAATCGCAATGTGCGCACTCGCAGCGAACTGGATTATTCGCTCAATCACCTGCATCCGCCGCAGCAACTGAAAGGAATTGAGGCGGCAACTTGCATCCTGCAGCAGGCGTTGCGCGCCGACCGGAAAATTGTAGTGATTGGCGATTACGATGTGGATGGCGCCACCGCCACCGCAGTGGCGGTGCTTGGCTTGCGCGCGCTCGGGGCGAAGCGGGTGCAATATCTGGTGCCTAACCGCTTTGGCTTTGGGTATGGGCTGTCGCCGGAAATCGCCGCGGTGGCGTTGGAGTTGCAACCGGAAGTGGTGATTACCGTGGATAATGGCATATCCAGTCTGCAGGGCGTCGCGTTGTTGCGCGCCGCCGGGGTGACGGTGGTGATTACTGACCACCATCTCGCTGGCGCTGAATTGCCAACCGCCGAGGCCATCGTCAATCCCAACCAGCCGGGCTGCGCGTTTCCTTCTAAGGCGCTCGCCGGCGTGGGGGTGATGTTTTATTTATTATTAGCCGCGCGTGCGCGGTTGCGGCAAGCGGGGTGGTTTGACGCTGCGCGCTTGGCGCAACCGAATTTAGCCGAGTTATTGGATTTGGTCGCGCTGGGCACGGTCGCCGATTTGGTGCCGCTGGATTACAACAACCGCATTTTAGTGGCGCAGGGGGTTGCGCGAATTCGCGCCGGGCGTTGCCGAGTGGGACTCAAATCCCTGTTGGAAGTTGCCGGCCGGCGCCCGCAAAACATGGCCTCCGCGGATTTTGCTTTTGTCATCGGACCGCGCCTCAACGCCGCCGGACGGATGGAAGATATGTCAACCGGCATTGAATGCCTGCTCGCCGACGATGCGCAGCAAGCGCGAGGGTATGCGCAGCAACTGGATGAAATCAATCGCCAACGGCGCAAAGTGGAGCATTCCATGCAACAGCAAGCGATGCAGATTGTCGCGCGCCTTGAACAGGGCGGCGAAGCGCAACCAGCGGCTGCGGCAGGCCGCGCCAAGCGTTTTGGCTTGTGTTTGTTTGATCCGCAATGGCATCACGGCATCATCGGGTTGGTGGCTTCGCGGGTCAAAGACGCCACCAATCAGCCGGTGATTGCGTTTGCGCCGGATTCGGCGCAGCCCGGCAAACTGCGCGGCTCCGCCAGATCGGTGCTCGGCTTGCATATTCGCGATGCGTTGGAAGCCATATCCAGTTGCGATGCAAGGTTGATTGAGAAATTTGGCGGGCATGCGATGGCCGCCGGTTTAACCATTGCCGCGGACCAGTTTGAAAATTTTTCGGCGCGTTTTCGCGCGCAGGTTACCGCGCATTTTGCCGACCACGCCCCCAGCGATGAAATTCTCACCGACGGCGAACTCGCGGCCGATGATTTCACCGTGGCAACGGCTGAGTTGATGCGCGGCGCGTCGCCGTGGGGGCAGCATTTTCCGGCGCCGTTGTTTGACGGCGAGTTCCGCGTGACCGCGCAGAAAATCGTTGCCAAACAGCACTTGAAAATGGTGTTGGAAGGTCCCGACGGCGCGCCATCGCTGGATGCGATCGCGTTTCGCTATGTGGAACCTGGGCAAGATACGACGTCGGCGTCGCTGCAACCGCAGTCGCAGCGAGTGCGAGCCGCCTATCAACTGCAAGTCAATGAGTTCAAAGGCAAACGTTCGCTGCAATTATTGGTGGAATATATGCAGCCGGCGGCGGAGCAAACCGGGCGCGTCGCGGAATGAGTACAGCGCGATGCGTTCGGTGAAGCGCTTGCCGCTGAAATTTTAAGTGAATCGTTAGACGGTAAAAAACGCGTATCAAAAAACAAAAACCGCATGCGGCGAAAAACGGCGGCGCGCCGAAAACCGCTACCCTTCCATTTCCATCGGCGCGTAGTTACTGAGGGCGAGCGCGCCCATCGCGTCTAACAGTACGGTGAGAAAATCTTGCGCGGTGATTCTGCTCAGCGCGCCGGCGATACAATCGGTTTCGTTGTAACGCTTAACTAAATCGCGCCGCCCGCCGGGGTTGGCGAGCAACACCGGCACTGGGTCGCCATTGTGTTCGCCGCGCAACGAATCGGTGGAGTGGTCGGCGCACACTCCGATGATGTGGGATTTAAGGTTAAGGTTGCCAAGTTCGCGATCAAAGCGCGCGATGAATTCGGCTTTAAGCGCCGGATTTTTGTCATGCGCGGCGGTGTCGGTGCCTTTGATATGCACGAACACCAAGTCATGCGTTGCCAGCGCCTGTTCGCCAAGCCGCAATTTTTCCGCCAGATCGGTATCCGGCAAGGAGGTGAAAAGCGGGCTGTGATAGCAGGCAAAATCAAACAATTTGGCAAGCCCTAAAATCGTCATCTCGCCGGCCACCGCAGCCACTTTTAGCCCAATATCGGTCAGCAAGTTCGGCAGCGGTTGATGCCGGCCGGCGCTACGCGCGATGATGCCGTTGGCGGGCGGCTTGCCTTGCGCCAGCCGGCGCGCGTTCACTGGGTGTTTTTGCAAAATGGCATGCGCGCGCTGGGTAAAACAATTCAACGCTTGCGCGGTGCGCGCCGCCGCAGCATCCGGACTTGCCGAAGGCGAGGGCGCGGCTTGCAAGATGCCGCGCTGCATCGCATGACCGCCCGGGTCGGTGTCGCTGATTTGCGCCGACAAGGGTTCGCCATCGGCTTCGCCGCGCAACCGCAACACCGCGCGATGCTGGGTGGCGGCATGCAAACTGGCGGTGATGCCCGGCGCGACGGGTACATCTTGCAAGGCGGCGCACAGCGGCGCGGCTTCATCGCTGATACGCCCGGCGCGGCGGTCCATGATCCGATAGCCGCGCGCTTGTTTTTCCACCGTGGCGAAGTTGGCGCGCAACAAAATGTCGCCGCGGCGCAACTCCAAATTGATGCCGGCCGCTTCAATGGGTCCGCGGCGCAAGCGCAACGCGTCTTTGGGGGGCAAGCCAAATAGCATGCCAACGCCGGTGTGGGTGTCGGCGGCAAGCCCCGGTCGCAGTGGGTCCATCATGCCGCACTGGTTATGCAGCGCCAGATGGTCCATGGTCGGCGTAGCCGCCGCTTCCAACGGCGTTTTGCCGTTGAGTTGCGGGCATGGACGGTCGCCCAAGCCATCCAAAATGAACACCAAGCCTTTGCGTTGCATGCGGTCGCTTAGCGGTGGCGGGCGCGCAACGCCCGGATGCGGGGCTTTGGATAGGTGGCGGCAATCGTCAAGGTAATGGTTTTAATGATTTCACTGACGGTTTTTTCGCTATTGAGGTTGTTCAAGATTTGAATATCGGCGCCGTCGGCCGCCGACAGCAACGCCGATTGCAGTTGCCATATGTCATCAATTTTTTCTAAGTAGCGCGCCGCGCGGCGTTGTTGCGTGGTCGCCCGTCGCCGCTTGATATGGCTGATCAGGGAATCTTTATCCAACACGCACAACGCGAAGGGCACAATCACCGCATCGCTTTCCGGCAAGTGCGGCAATAGGGTCGGGCGAATATGCACCCCTTCTAAAATCATGGAAACCCGTTCGTTCAGCGCGCGTTGCAACACCGCCTGACACGCCACTTCCACCAATTCGGACTGCTGTTGGAAGCCGTATAGCAAGTTCTCGGCGTCCTTGATGGCGTAGATATCGCTGCTATCGGCGACTTTGTTGGCGTTGAATGATGAGGTGTGCAAGTGCGGCGCCACGCGCGGCGGGATGAGCGTGCGCATCACTTCCCGCAGCATGTCGGTGGATTGTGTGCGCACGATGCCAAGCGCGGTGGCAAGTTCGGTGGCGACCGTGCTTTTGCCGCTGCCGGGCACGCCGCCTAACAACACCAATAGCGGCTGGTCGTTGTCAATGAAATCGTTCCAGATGAGGTAATAATCGGCGTATTCCTGATTCAACTCGTTGCGGATGGTGCGGTAGGTGACGGCGGTCAATTCGGCGGTGGTAATTTGGCGTTGCTTGCTGCGGATTAATTTGCCGTGAATCTGCCGCGTGACGGCGGTGCATTTGGTGCGCGGCAGCGAACAACTTGCCATGCTCTGGGCGTGCAAATTGCGCGAAAAGGGAACGCTATGCCCGTCGCGATACACCACTTGCAGATTCTCCCGGAAAATATCTTCCTTGCGATACCGTCGCAGCACCGCACCCGAATAATCCTCCTTCAACGCTTCGCTGATTCGGTTGCGCAGTTCCTCGGTGGTGATTTCATCGGTATCGTCCAGGTCATCGCGAATATCGGTGGACAGTTGATAAGCGGCGACAAAATCCAACCCGGCATCCTGCAACGACCGCGTCAACATGCCCCGCAAAAAAGGCACCTTGGCGCCGTTTTGCTGATCAATTACCAGTAGTTTTGCCATAAAGGGGTCGCCGCGCTGCTGCTGTCGCAGTCACTTGTGGTTCGCCGAGTGTTTCAGTTGCAGGATAACAGATTTAACGACCGGCTTCAGGCGCCCGCGCCCGCCTTACCACGCAACCGTCGGTCGTTTATCGGGTGGCATTGCCGGCGACAAATCGGTATAGTTTAGGAGATGGCTGGTTGCATGAAACAATCACCATTTTGATAACACAATCTAAAACCAGGTGAAAAAAATGACTCAACAAAGAGGGCAAGAAAAAGGCGCGGCATTACAAGAACCTTTTCTCAATACGCTGCGCC
>JAHRAW010000206.1 GCA_020027415.1 Gammaproteobacteria bacterium | reverse complement strand
TGAACTCGTTCGGCGTGGCCTTTACTTCCGGCATGTCGCTGGGATTTTCCTTGATTATTGTCATTGGCGCGCAAAACGCTTTCGTGCTTAAGCAGGGACTGCGCAACCAGCACATTTTTCTCGTATGCCTGATTTGCGCGATTTCGGATGCGTTGTTGATCGTGCTTGGCGTTTCCGGTTTCGCGGTGGTCACCGCCAAATTTTCCTGGTTGGAAGCGGTCGCGCGTTATGCCGGCGCGGGGTTTTTGCTGGCGTACGGCGCGCGAAGTTTTTACAAAGCGTGGGAATCGTCCGCCTGCTTGCATGTGGATGCGTCCGGCGGGGTGGCCGGGCGCGGCAATTTGACCGCCGCTTCGCGCCGCCTCACGATGCTTACATGCGTGGCGTTAACTTGGCTCAACCCGCATGTTTATTTGGATACCGTGGTCTTGTTGGGTTCAGTATCGACGCAATATCCCGATGCGAATGTGGCGTTTGCCGGCGGCGCGGTGCTGTCTTCATTCGCGTTCTTTTTCGCGCTCGGCTACGCGGCGCGATACCTAACCCCGGTTTTCAGCAAGCCGCGGGCGTGGAAAATACTGGAATTTGTCATCGGGGCGGTTATGTGGTGGATTGCTGTCAACCTGTTGCTGGACGGATGACGGGCGAATGTTGAGCGTGTCGCTGTCGCAGAGCGTGCGGCGGGTATTGCGCGCGCAGGTGGTTTGCGTGCTGGCGGTCATCGGGGCGGTGCTGGCGGTCGCCGGAGTTTGCGCGATTTTCGGCGGCGGCGCGGAGGCGTTGCGCGCATTCGCTGTGCCGCGCGTGAAGGCGGTCGCATTTGGCGGCGTGTTGGGAATCCTGAGCACTGCAATCACCGCGCGAAACGTGTTACAATCCAGCCGCGCGGTGGCGGCTGGCTCTCACCTCGGCAGCGCGCCGCTGTACTCCGGGCTACTAGGCAAAATTTTGTTAGTTGCCGGCGGCACTTTATTGGGGTTGATTTATTTTGACCTTGGCCCGCTTTCTATCGTGCTGGGGTATAGTACCATGCCGGTCGCGTATTTATGGGCGGCGTTGCCAACGAACCGACCCCGCCCGCCCAAGCGCGAAATAAATCAAGTACATTAATCAAACCAACTACGCCAAACACACCAATCTAAGGCAAACCAATTAAATAGCGAGCAACGCAAACCGCCGTGTGCGCGGCGGCAAGCGAGGTGTGGCGTTGCTTTTAGGTAGAATTTTTCTTTTTTTAATGCAATGGCTTCGTCAGACTCAATCACCTCCGCGGAATTCATTCGTCACCACCTGACCAATTTAACTTATGGTCGCCACCCGGACGGCAGTTGGGGGTTGGCTGAAAGTGCCCAGCAAGCGGCTGACATGGGGTGGTTGGCGGTTCATGTTGACAGTTTGTTTTGGTCGTTTTTTCTCGGCGCGCTGTTTCTGTTGGTGTTCCGCCGCGTGGCAAGCAAAGTAACCGCCGGCGAGCCGGCCGCGTTGCAGAATTTTGTGGAGTGGGTGGTGGAATTCGTTGAGCAGAATGTGCGCGGCTCGTTCACCGCTAAAAATGATTTGGTGGCGCCGATGGCGCTGACGTTGTTTTGTTGGATTTTCCTGATGAACCTGATGGATTTGGTGCCGTTGGAAGTGTTGCCGAGACTGCTTGGCTTGGTCGGCGTTCATTTCCAGAAGATTGTGCCGAGCACCGACCCCAACATCACCTTTGGTCTCGCCCTGAGCGTGTTTGCGCTGTTGCTTTATTACAGCATCAAGGTTAAAGGGCTGGGCGGGTTCACCGCGGAACTGACCATGCACCCCTTTGAATCCGACAATCGGCTGGTAAAATTGCTGTTTATCGTGCCGAACTTTTTCCTTGAATTCGTTAGTTTAATATCCAAGCCGATCTCGCATTCGTTGCGCTTGTTTGGCAACATGTATGCTGGTGAGATGATTTTCATCTTGATCTCGCTCATGTTCGGCGCCGGCGTCACCCTTACTTTGTTTGGCGGCGTGCTGCAATTTATCTGGGCGGTGTTCCATATCTTGATCATCACTTTGCAGGCGTTTATCTTCATGGTATTGACCATCGTCTATATGGACATGGCGCATCAGAAACACTAATCGCCAAACCGAAAACGAAACCGATTTTTCCTTCCCAACCCAACTTCAACATTCGGAGATTGACATGGAACAAGCACTTTTGTATATCGCCGGCGCGCTCATGATGGGGCTCGGCGCAGTGGGCGCGGCGGTGGGCGTCGGCTTACTCGGCGGACGCTTCTTAGAAGGCGCGGCGCGTCAGCCGGAATTGATTCCGATGCTGCGCACCCAGTTTTTCATCGTCATGGGCTTGGTGGATGCGGTGCCGATGATTGCGGTCGGCATCGCCATGTATGTGCTGTTTGCCGTTGCCTGATGGCGCGCTTGCCCGGCTGTGCGCCGCGCAACGCCGCCG
>JAHRAW010000203.1 GCA_020027415.1 Gammaproteobacteria bacterium | reverse complement strand
TGCGGTGGGATGCGAATGATTTGTTAGCCATGTTATGGACTTGGCAGCACGGCGATATCAGCCGCAACGCGCGCTACAACGGCGATTTGCCGGCTGCGTTGAACGCAATCCAAGCCAACACGATGATTATTGCGTGCGACCAAGATTTGTATTTTCCACCGCAAGACAACGCGACTGAAGTGCAGCATATACCCGCCGGGCAACTCAGGGTTTACCATTCACCGTGGGGGCATTGCGTCGCATCGCCGGGCAACGATGCGAAGTTTGCGGAGTTCCTTGACCAAGCCATTGCAACCTTGCTTGGCAACTAAGTTACCATGCCATAAAGTTACCCAAGCATAAAAAAAGCCGGCAGAGCCGGCTTTTTCTGTAACCGCATGGGCGGTTTGCGTTTGCTTGCGCCCATGCGTGTTGCTTGCGCTTAGGCAAACCACCATCGCTCGGCGTGCTTGTCGCCGTCCATCTCCAAGTTGTTGCCAAGCACCGGCGGTCGCTTCACCTTGTCGTTCTGGGCATGCACATCGCTAATAAACAACGGCAACACCAAGCCGCCATTGTTATGCACGATGCGTTGCATGTCCACATAGATTTCGCGCCGCTTTTTCTCGTCCAGTTCGGCGCGCCCCAGTACCAACAATTTGTTGAAACGCTCGTGCTTCCAGTAGGTGTCGTTCCAATCCGCGTCGGCCGCATACGCCTGCGAAAACATCCAGTTTTCAGTCGGGCGTCCGCTCCAATAGCAGGCAACCCACGGCTTTTTCAGCCAGACATTGGACCAATACCCGTCATCCGGTTCGCGCACGACTTCTATGTCAATGCCCGCCGGACGCGCCGACTCGCGCATCAGTTGCGCGCCATCCACGGCGCCATTAAAGGCGGTTTCGGCGGCGTGAAACTGCACTTTCAGTCGCTCCAGCCCGGCTTTCTTCAAGTAGAACTTGGCTTTTTCCGGATCATACTCGCGCTGCGGCAGTTCCTCGGTGGTGGCGCGGTAAATGTTGGCGGGACCGATGGGATTGTCGTTGCCAATCTCGCCGTAGCCATGCGCAATTTTCTGCAACCACTGCTTGCGGTCAATAATATGCTTGATCGCCAGCCGCACATTGTTATCGTCAAACGGCGGCGTGTCGGTGCGCATCGGCAAGGTGTTTTGCCGATTGCCGGTGTTGGACACCACCTCAATGCCGGACAATTTTCGCAGGCGGTCAATGGTTTTCACTTCCACGCTGCTCATGCAATCCACCGCGTTGGTGCGCAAGGCATTGGTGCGTGAATTGGCATCGGGAATTTGGAGAATCTCATTCTCGTCAACATGCGCTTTGCCTTGCTTCCAGTAGTTCGGATTGCGCGTGGTAAGCGAACGCACGCCGGCTTCGTGTTCGGTCAGCGAATAGCCGCCGGTGCCGATGCCGGACTGCCAATCAATCGTACCATCGCCATTGGACGGGCAGATGCCGAGGTGGTAGTCGCTCAGAATGAACGGGAAATCGGCGTCGCCGCCGCTGAGCTGAAACACCACCCGGTTTTTGCCGTCCGCGTTGACCGATACGATGCCGTTCAAAATGCCCTTCGCCGCGGAAGTCGCGCCTTCGCCGAGATGGTGATTTAACGAATCCACCACATCGCGCACCTCAAGCGTTTTGCCGTTGTGGAATTCAACCCCCTGACGGATTTTGAAACTCCACTTCTTGGCGTCGGCGCTGGCTTCCCAACTCTCCGCCAATTCGGGCACCAAATCGCCGTTGGCGGCGACTTCGGTCAAGCCGTTGCGCAGTTGTCCAGACTGCAAACTAATCATATAGGTGTCTAAAATCTTCCCCGGATCCAGCGTATCGCTGGTGGCGCCGCCGGTCAGTGCGGAGCGCAACCGACCGCCTTTTTTCGGGGTCGCCGCTTCCGCTTGGTTTAGCAACGCGGACGCCGCGTTCAATGAGAAACCGATTGCCAGCGCGCCGGTGATGAAATTACGGCGGCTGATTTGACCTTTCGCAAAGCCACTCTGGATCTGTCGTAACTTGTCCTGAGCCTCGCGGTTATACTGAGTTTCGCGGTTTGTAAGCGCGGAATTTAACTCAATGTTGTCGTGCGCTTTCACGGAGAAAGCGTCTTTGGTGGGATTAACCATAACAATTTCCTCAGATTGGTAAAGGGTCGGGATTTCGCCGCTTGGTTGCCACTTGCGCTTGACTTGCGCTGGTTATGCAAGCGGATTACTGGAGTATACTTCATGTCCCGCCGGCGATTGCAAGTATTTTAACGCGCTCGGCGGAACTAAAAACTGGCAAACTGGCAAACTCGTATGCCCGAATCAGCAAAATCGCGCTATGTCCACTTTACAATCTTTTCAAATGCTCATCAACGGCGACTGGGTTGACGCCGGCGACGGTAAAAAATTTACCAGCCTCAACCCCGCCACCGGCGAAGCCTGGGCGGAAATCCCGGAAGCCACCGAAGCCGATATTGATGCGGCGGTACAAGCCGCCTCGCATGCGTTTACCGACGGACCATGGGCAAGCGCAACGCCCACCGAACGCGGCGGATACTTGCGCAAACTGGCGCAACTATTGGCGGATAAATCCGCCCAATTCGGGCGCGTGGAGAGCGTGGACACCGGTAAAGTGATCACCGAAACGCGCTGGCAAGCAAAATATGTCGCCGATTTTTTCCACTACTACGCCGGCTGCGCCGACAAAATTCACGGGCAAACCTTGCCCATTGATAAGCCGGATTTATTCGTGTTCACCAACCGCGAGCCGCTCGGCGTGGTGGCGGCGGTGGTGCCTTGGAACTCACAACTTTTTCTGCTGGCGGTCAAAATTGCCCCGGCGTTGGCGGCCGGCAATAGCGTGGTGCTGAAAGCCTCCGAACACGCTCCAGCCGCCATCTTGGAGTTCGGGCGGCTCATTGAACAAGCCGATTTTCCGCCGGGGGTGGTCAATATCGTCACCGGTCATGGCGAGCCGGGCGGGCGGGCGTTGACTTCACATCCGCTGGTGCAGCGCATCAGTTTCACCGGCGGTGCCGCCACCGCCCGTCAGGTGGTGCGCAATTCGGCGCAGAATTTCGCTCAGGTTTCGTTGGAATTGGGCGGCAAATCGCCGTTTATCGTGTTTGACGACGCCGATATGGAAAGCGCGGTGAACGGCGCCATCGCCGGCATTTTTGCCGCCAGCGGGCAGAGTTGCGTGGCCGGTTCCCGGTTGTATCTGCAAGACAATATCGCGGACGAGTTTTTGCAGCGCATGCTCACCCAAACCCGCCACCTGAAAATCGGCGACCCGTTGGATGAGACGACCCAAATTGGTCCGCTCTGCACGCCGGCGCAATTAGAGAACATTGAACGCGAAGTCGCGTTCGCAAAAACCGAAGGCGGAAAAGTGCTGTTGGGCGGCCAACGCCCGCCCCATCTCGCCACCGGGTTTTACTATGAACCGACCATAATTGAATGCCCGACGCAAAACCTGCGCATCGTGGATACCGAGTTATTCGGTCCGGTGCTGGTGGTCATCCGTTTCCAAGACGAGGCGGAAGCCATCCGCCTTGCCAACACCACCAAGCACGGGCTGGCAGCCGGCATTTTCACCGCCAGCGGCGCGCGTTCATTGCGCGTCGCCAAAGCGATTCGCGCCGGCATCGTGTGGGTGAACACCTATCGGGTGGTGTCGCCGATTGCCGAGTTTGGCGGTTTCAAAGATTCAGGGTATGGGCGGGAAAGCGGCTTTCAAGCGATTTATGATTACACGCGCACAAAGACGGTGTGGGTAAACTTGTCCGAGCAGCCGATGCGCAACCCATTTCAGATGCGTTGAACGCGCCGCCTTCAATTTGTCGCCATGCAAAAACCGACCTCGCCGAGCGCCCGCATGAATCTCATTAAACCTAATTGAATCTCATTTAATCTAAGGCAACCCGATTGAAAAAATTGGGATATTATCATTGCTTCGATACCTTCCATGCCGCGCAAAAAATTTATTCTCATTCTATAATCTTGTAGTGAAATCCGCCCGCCAACACATGCCCATGTCCGCAGACATTGCAACTTGCAACACCTTCCCCAAATTGTTATTGCACAACGCCGCGCATTTGGCGAACCAAGCGGCGATGCGCGAAAAGGAATTCGGCATCTGGCAAACTTGGACTTGGCGACAGATGAAGGCGGAAATTTTTGCCTTCGCCGCCGGGCTGGAGACGCTCGGCTTCGGGCAAGATGACAAACTGACCATTGTCGGCAGAAACCGCCCGAAGATGTATTGGGGCATGACGGCGGCGCAGTGTTTGCGCGGCGTGCCGGTGCCGATTTACCATGATGCAGTGGTCGCCGAAATGGAATATGTGCTCGCGCATTGCGATGCGCGGTTTGTGCTGGCGGAGGATCAAGAGCAAGTGGATAAGGTCTTGGAAATCGCCGAAAAACTGCCGCACTTGGCGCAAATTATTTATGCCGACGGGCGCGGCTTGCAAGCGTACGAATCCTCTAAATTGCACGATTTCGCCGCCATTCAACGTCGCGGACGGCAATTGCTGGCGCGCAATGCGGCGTTGTTGGATGCGCATATTCAGGCGGCAAGCGGCGATGACACCGCCATCTTCCTGTACACCTCCGGCACCACCGGCAAACCCAAAGGCGTGGTGCTGAGCAACCACAACATCATCGCCACTTCGCGCCACAACGCCGACTTTGAAAACCTCACCTGCGATGAACAAGTGTTCGCGTATTTGCCTATGGCCTGGGTTGGTGACAACCTGTTTTCTTATGGGCAGGCTTATGTGGTCGGGTTTTGCATCAATTGCCCGGAAAGCGAACACACCTTGGCGTTGGATTTACGCGAAATTGGACCGACTTATTATTTCGCGCCACCGCGAATTTTTGAAGACTTGCTGACCAATGTCATGATTCGCATGCAGGACGCCAGTCGGCTCAAACAAAAATTATTTCACTATTTCATGGGCGTGGCGCGGCGGGTCGGCATCTCCATTCTCAACCGTGAAGCGGTGGCGTGGCGCGACCGATGCAAATACTGGCTGGGCAATATGCTCATTTACGCGCCGCTTAAAAACACCATGGGCTTCAGCCGCATTCGCATCGCCTACACCGCCGGCGAAGCGGTGGGCGCGGAGTTGTTTAACTTCTACCGCGCGCTTGGCATCAATATCAAGCAACTATACGGGCAGACCGAAGCGGTGGTGTTCGTGACCGTGCAGCCCGACCATGAAGTGCGCGCCGACACCGTCGGTCGCCCCGCCCCGCAGGTGGAGGTGGTGGTGAACGAGGACGGCGAAGTGCTCTACCGCGGTCCCGGCGTGTTTCAGGGTTACTATAAAAACGAACAAGCCACGCGCGACGCGAAAGATTCGCACGGCTGGGTTAAAACCGGCGATGCCGGCTATTTTGACGATGACGGGCATTTGAAAATCATTGACCGCGCCAAGGATGTCGGCAAACTAAACAACGGCGCCATGTTCGCGCCGAAATACATTGAAAACAAATTGAAGTTCTTCCCGCAGATTCGCGAGGCGGTAACCTTCGGCGACCAGCGGGATTATGTAACCGCGTTGGTGAATATAGATTTGGATGCCATGGGCGACTGGGCTGAACGCAACCACATACCCTACGCCAGTTACCAAGAATTAGCCGCGCATAGCAAGGTTTATGAAATGATTAAACGCAATATAGAACAAGTCAATCACGATTTGGCTGCCGACCGCCGACTCTGCGCTTCCCAGATTAAACGGTTTCTGATTCTGCACAAGGAGTTGGATCCGGACGACGGCGAAATGACGCGCACGCGCAAGGTGCGCCGCGCCACCATCTTTGATAAATATCAAACCTTGATTGCAGCGTTGTATTCCGATGCCACGCACTGCTATATCAACACCGAAGTCACTTTTGAAGACGGTCGGCGCGGCGCGTTGGAGGCGGATTTGAAAATCGGCGAACTGGAAACCGAGCCGCTGCGCGCGGCAACGGGTGCGGCAACCCGAGCCACCCGGACAAGCCATTAAAAATGCACAGCGCACTCCAAACCGACGCGGCGTTGCTGTCGGTACACCATGTTTCACTAACCTTCGGCGGTGTGACCGCGCTTGCCGATATCAGTTGCGACATTCGCGCGGGCGAGATTCGCGCCATCATTGGACCAAACGGCGCCGGCAAATCTTCCATGCTTAACGTGATTAACGGGTTTTATCATCCGCAGCAAGGCGAAGTGTGGTTCTGCGGCGAAAAACGTGGCGCGATGAAGCCGTTTGAAATCGCGCGGCAAGGCATCGCGCGGACTTTTCAGAACATTGCGTTGTTCAAGGGCATGTCCACCTTGGATAACATTATGACCGGGCGCATCACCCACATGCATGCCCATCTCGGCTGGCAGGCGCTTTGGTATGGACCGGCGGCGCGGGAAGAAATTGCGCACCGCGAAAAAGTGGAGCGCATCATTGACTTTTTAGAGATTCAATCCATCCGCAAGACCCCAGTCGGGCGATTGCCATACGGGCTGCAAAAACGCGTTGAACTTGGTCGGGCGTTGGCTGCCGAAGCGAAACTACTGCTGTTGGACGAGCCGATGGCGGGCATGAACTTGGAAGAGAAGGAGGATATGTGCCGATTCATCTTGGATGTCAACGCGCAGTTCGGTGCCACCATCGCCCTGATTGAACACGACATGGGCGTAGTGATGGATATCGCCGACCGCGTGATGGTGCTGGACTACGGCAGAAAAATCAGCGATGGCGCGCCTGATGAAGTGCGCAACGACCAGACCGTCATTGACGCGTATTTGGGGGCGGTGCATGAATAGCGGTTATATTGTTAGGTTCGTTGCTATGTTCGCTGTTATGCTTCACTGTGGCGCACACAACCAAACCCCTGCCA
>JAHRAW010000202.1 GCA_020027415.1 Gammaproteobacteria bacterium | reverse complement strand
TTAATTTTGCCGAGTGACGGTTATACGCGCCGCCGAAACCGACTTGCACTTTCAATAATTCGCGGGCTTTGGTTAGCGTCATTTCAATCTCTCAAATTCTCAGCGTCTCAGCATATCAGCATATCAGCGCCGCCAAAGCGGCAACTCAAACGGATAATTCAGGGCGTAAAGTTCTCTTTAAGTTTTTTCTTCACCGCCACATTCTTTAATTTCACATACTCCGGCAAACCGTTTCGGTATCTGGGATACGCCTCGCCGCGCATTAGCGGCGCGAGATAGTCGCGGCAACGTTGGGTGATGCTGAAGCCGTCTTTGCTGATGAAGTTTCGCGGCAGTTTCTTTTCCACATTGGCGACGCGGCTCAGTTTGGCGGCGCCGATTTTCCAGCGATAGGGGGCGTTGCTGACGCGCACGATGGCGGGCATGACCGCGTTGTCGCCGGCGAGCGCCATTTTTACCGCGGCTTTGCCGACCGCGTAGGCTTGTTCCACATCGGTTTTGGAGGCGATGTGGCGGGCGGCGCGTTGCAAGTAATCAGCCACCGCCCAATGATATTTGTAGTTTAAGTCTTGCTTTACCATGCGCGCGATGACCGGCGCCGCACCGCCCAACTGGGCGTGGCCGAACGCATCCACCAAGCCTTGTTCGGATAAAAATTGACCGCGTTGGTCGCGCACTCCTTCCGATACGACGATGGAAACATAGCCGTGCTGTTGCACTTTGCGCCGCACTTCGGCGATGAATTTATCGCGCTGAAAGGCAATTTCCGGAAATAACACGATGATTGGAATTTGAGTTCGTTCATCCGCCGCCATCGCGCCGCTCGCCGCAATCCAGCCGGCGTGCCGTCCCATCACTTCCAGCACAAAAACTTTGGTGGAAGTGCTTGCCATGGCGGCGACATCAAAACTGGCTTCGCGCGTGGAGATGGCGATATACTTTGCCACCGAGCCGAAGCCCGGGCAGTTGTCGGTCGCCGCTAAATCGTTATCCACGGTCTTCGGAATATGAATCGCTTGCATCGGATAGTTCATGCCACGCGCCAACTGCGAAACCTTGCGGCAAGTGTCAGCCGAATCGCCGCCGCCGTTATAAAAGAAATAACCGATGTTGTGGGCGGCGAAAACATCAATCAAACGCTGATACTCCGCTCGATTTTCCGCCAAACTTTTTAATTTATAGCGACACGAGCCAAAGGCGCCGGCCGGCGTATCGCGCAGTTTGCGGATGGCCGCGGCGCTTTCGCGCGAGGTGTCAATCAAATCTTCGGTCAGCGCGCCGATGATGCCGTTGCGTCCGGCGTACAGTTTGCCGATGCGGTCGGTATGTTGGCGCGCGGTTTCAATGACTCCGCCGGCACTTGCGTTAAGCACCGCGGTCACCCCGCCGGACTGCGCGTAAAAAGCGTTTTTTGGTTTGCTCATCGGCGCCGCCGAATGTTAATCAAATCATGCATTTTTTTAACGCGTGGTCGCGTCCGCCGGTTCGCGCTGCCGCTCGTGGTCGGCTTGCATTTGTAACACCGCGGCGACGCATTCATCCAGGTTGCTGTATTCCTCTATGCCGGTGCCGAACTGCTCGTGGGGCGTGTAGAAAAACTGGGTGCGATAGCGGCGCGGCGCGATTTTGAAGACGACAAAATTAGCCCCGCGCGCATGCCAATACACGGTCGGACAACTCAACGGCGCGGCGTGTTGTTGGTGGCGCGGGCGTTGCGCCGGGTCGCCCGAATCGCCCGCGCTACGATTGTGCAGATCGATTTCGCTGTCAGCCAGATGCATTTCCACCTCCTTGCGATACCGCTGCTGCAGCATTTCACCAATCATCGCGAGTTCGGCATCGGTGAATTCAGACATAGTTGGCGTTTTCGCGGTGGACAAAATCAAGTTGCCATTTTACACTAACCCAAAACCTAACCTCTAAACTCCCTAAACCAGAACCCACCCGGATTAGCGACGTGCCGCCGGCTTTCAATCGCCCGTTGGCAAGGAGCGTCAACGCATCATCCAGCGTCTTGTCATCGCTTATTCACTTGCGCTGTCCCATCCGCGCAAGTGGCAATTAGGTGACTGAAAACCGCCTTAGCCTTACATTAGCCTTAGTGTGACTTAAAAAAATTTGCCTGGAACGACAACCGCAAGTGATTTGCAACCCAAGCACCACGCAGACCGCAACCCATGAAGCATGACCAACTTTTCACGCAGGCAAAGCGGGTCATTCCTGGTGGCGTGAATTCGCCGGTGCGCGCGTTTAAGGCGGTCGGCGGCGTGCCGATTTTCATTCGCAACGCCGCTGGGGCTTATGTTTTTAGCGAAGATGGCAAGCGATATATTGACTATGTCGGCTCTTGGGGTGCGATGATTTTGGGGCATGCCGAACCGCGAATTTTGCAAGCGGTGGCGGAAACCATTGCCGGCGGGCTCAGTTTCGGCGCGCCGACGGTGGTGGAAACCGAAATGGCGCAATGGCTTTGCGCGCAGTTGCCGTGGGTGCAACAAGTGCGAATGATGAATTCCGGCAGCGAGGCCGCGATGAGCGCGCTCAGACTGGCGCGCGGCGTTACTGGGCGCGACAAAATCGTGAAATTTGAAGGTTGCTACCATGGGCATGCCGACAGTTTGTTGGTGAAGGCTGGTTCCGGCGCGCTCACACTCGGTATCCCCGATTCCAGCGGCGTGCCGGCTGCTATCGCGCAGCACACTTTAATCGCAAAATTCAACGACCTTGCTTCGGTGGCGGCGATTTTTTCGCAGTTCGGCGCGCAAATTGCGGCGTTGATTGTGGAACCGGTGGCCGGCAACATGAATTGCGTGCCGCCCGCGCCGGGCTTTCTGCAAGGCTTGCGCGAGGTATGCGACCAAGCCGGCAGTTTATTGATTATGGATGAAGTGATGACCGGTTTTCGGGTCGGGCTGCACGGCGCACAAGGCGTATATGGCGTGTGCGGCGACCTCACCACCTTGGGGAAAATTATCGGCGGCGGCATGCCGGTGGGCGCGCTCGGCGGCGCCGCTGACATCATGGCGCAACTGGCGCCGGATGGCGCGGTGTATCAGGCGGGCACCTTGTCCGGCAACCCAGTCACCATGGCCGCCGGCTTGGCGACCTTGCGCGCGGTGGCGCAACCAGATTTTTATGCGCAGTTGGAAGCGCGCGCGGAGGCGTTGGTGTGCGGGTTGCTGCGCGCGGCAAAAAAAAACGGGGTGGCGTTGCGCATCAACCGAGTCGGCGCGATGTTTGGTTTGTTCTTCACCGAGCGGCAAGCGGTGCAGTGCTTTGCCGAGGTGCAAGCCTGCGATAGGGAACGTTTCACGAGATTTTTTCATGGCATGTTGAAGCATGGAATTTATTTCGCGCCGTCACCGTTTGAAGCCGGCTTCATCTCCGCCGCGCATGGAGAGGAAGAAATCAATCAAACCATTGCCGCCGCCGAAGCGGTCTTTTCGCAGTGGCAGTAACGCAGTAATGCAGTAATACAGTAACCGTGCTATAAAATCGCCGCCATGCAAGACACTCAAATCTATCGCCTCCTGGCCGCTTGGAGCGGCGAAAATATCTGGATTGTGCAAGCGTTTTTGGTGGTGTTCATCGCCCTACTCTGCAATCTGCTATTGCGCCATGCGTTAAAAAAGGTGCACCACAAATTGCAAGCCACGCCAAACCCGTGGGATGATGCGGTGGTGTCGGCGATTCAAGGTCCAGCCACCTTGCTGGTGTGGGTGATTGGCTTCACCTTCGCCGCCGAGGTGGCGTACGCGCAAACGCAAGCGACCATTTTCACGGCGGCCGAGCCAATCCGTCAGATTGGCGTGGTCGGCGCCATCACTTGGTTTTTGTTGCGCTTGACGCTGCGATTGCAACGCACTTTCGTCGCGCGCAAGCGTACCGCCGGCGACCCGGAACAGCGCGTGGATGTCGCCACCGCGGATGCGGTTGGCAAATTATTGCGCGCTTCCATTTCAGTCACCGCCGGCTTGGTGGTGTTGCAGACATTGGGTTTCAGCATCTCCGGCATACTGGCTTTCGGCGGCATTGGCGGCATCGCCATTGGTTTTGCGGCCAAAGATGTGCTCGCCAATTTCTTTGGCGGGTTGATGCTGTATCTGGACCGCCCGTTCGCCATCGGCGACTGGGTGTGTTCGCCGGACCGCGAAATTGAAGGCATCGTGGAAGACATTGGCTGGCGGCTGACTCGCATCCGCGCCTTTGACATGCGCCCGGTGTACCTGCCCAACGGCGTGTTCTCAACCATGGTCATCGTCAATCCGTCGCGCATGACGCATCGGCAACTCTACGAGACCATCGGCATCCGCTACTGCGATGCGGATAAAATGGCGGGCATCGTCGCCGCGATCAAAGCAATGCTTGCTGAACACCCGGACATTGATCAGTCGCAACTTTGCATCGTCAATTTCAACCAATTCGCCCCTTCTTCGCTGGACTTTTTTGTGTATGCATACACGCGCACCACCCAGTGGGCGCCGTTTCATCAAGTCAAACAAGATGTGCTACTGAACATTAACGAGATTATCCGCGCGCACGGCGCTGAACTGGCATTCCCGACCTCAACCATGCATTTGCCCGACCCGGTGCAGGTTGTGCGCAGCGAACCTTAGTTTCTTTGAATGGTTTCTTTGAGTCGTTGCTGTAAGTAGTTTCTGTACGCGGCTTGCGAATCAATTGCCATGCAATTTACCGCCCCACAACCAATTCTGGACGCGTGGCTGCGCGCGGTGAATCGTGGCGACCCGCGCGAAGTTGCGGCGTTATATAGCGAACACGCGATCCTGCTGCCGACTTTCTCCCACAAATTTTTGCGCGACTTGCGCAGCCGCGCCGAGTATTTCCAATGGCTTGCCGAACAGCGCGGTTTGCAGGTGGCGTTGCGCGAAGACACCTTAGTGGTGCAAGGCGTATCCGCCGCCCGCCATTATCATTGTCTCAGCGGCGTCTATGATTGGAATTTTGAAGTAGGCGGAGAAGCGCGCAACTTTGCGGCGCGATTCACTTTTATCGTGGATGTAAGCCTGCCGCAACCGATTGTGCATCATCATTCCTCGTCGTTGCCGCAACAACCCGTAATGGAGAATTGACCGATGAAACTGATTTTACTGGGCGCGCCCGGCGCGGGCAAAGGCACCATCGCCAAACTGCTGTCGGCAATGGACGGCGCGGTGCAGATTTCCACCGGAGATATTCTGCGCAGCGCGGTGGAAGCCGGCACCGAATTGGGGCGACAAGCGCGCGGCTATATTCGGCGCGGCGAACTGGTGGCCGATGAATTGATTATGACCTTGATGGAACATCGTCTCCAACAAGCGGATTGCGAGAGTGGGTTTTTGTTGGACGGGTTTCCGCGCACCATCCCGCAAGCCGAAGCCCTCAATCAATTGCTGGATAAATTAGGCATCGCGCTGGATAAAGTGCTTAACTTGGAAACCTCTCGCGAAGTGCTACTCAACCGCTTAACCACTCGGCGAACCTGCGTGAACCGCGATTGTCAGGCAATTTATAACCTCAACAGCAAGCCGCCGGCGGTCGCCGGCATTTGCGACCAATGCGGCAGCGAAGTGTTGCAGCGCGACGATGAAACCGAAGTTGCCATCGCCCAGCGCCTAACCGCTTATCACACCAAAACCGCGCCGCTGATTGGGTTTTATGAACAGCAAGGATTATTGATGTCAGTGCAATCCACCTCCAGCGAAGCGGTGCTGAAAGCGGTGACCGAACAACTCGGCTTGAAAGACTGACCGCGCGGCTATACCCCGTCATTCCGCCAGCCCTACCATCGTCATTTCCGCCCCACACCCCATCATTCCCGCGCTCGGTTTAATCTGGAAACTCCATGCGAGAACCCCAATTCCCCCCAAA
>JAHRAW010000181.1 GCA_020027415.1 Gammaproteobacteria bacterium | reverse complement strand
GTTGTTGGCGCGCAAATACGACGCCATCATCGCCTCCATGTCCATCACCGAAGAGCGCAAGAAAAAAGTCGCGTTCACCGACAAATACTACAGCGAGTCGGCGCGCTTCGTACGCAAGAAAGGCTCGGCGCTGGAAATCAGCAAAGCCGGCTTGGCCGGCAAGTCGGTCGGCGTGCAGCGCGCCACCACCTACGATAATTTCATCACCGCTGAATTCGGTGAAGCGGTCACGGTCAAACGTTACGGCACTCAGGATGAAGCCTATTTAGATTTGGTCGCCGGGCGCGTTGATCTGTTGTTGGCGAGTTCAATCGCGGCGTACGATGGTTTCCTGTCCACCGAGCAAGGCAAGGATTTTGAATTCGTCGGCCCCAGTTACAACGACCCGAAGCATTTCGGCGACGGCATCGGCATTGCGGTGCGCAAGGGCGACGCCGATTTGGCGGAACAGTTTAATCAGGCGATTCAGAGCCTGCGCGACAGCGGCAAATACCGAACCATCAACAACCGGTATTTTGATTTTGACATCTACTAAGCGGCGCTTGGCGGCGTAGCGGGCGCGGGCGTTGACGTGATTGTTGGCGTAGGTGTTGATGTTGAGTATGGATGAAGTCATCCAATACTTGCCGTTTATCCTGCGCGGCATGGCGCTGACCATTGAGGTGGCGTTGCTGTCGCTGTTGCTCGCCTGCGTACTTGGCATGCTCGCCGCGACCGCCAAGTTCTCCGCTTCCGCGCTCGCGCGCGGTGTGAGCGGCGTCTATACCACTTTGGTGCGCGGCATCCCGGATCTGGTGTTGATGACCCTGTTGTTTTTTGGCGGGCAGATCATGGTCAATCAATTCACCGATGCGATGGGGTGGGGCTATATGGATGTCAGCCCGTTTATCGCCGGCGTGCTTACGATTGGTTTCATCTTCGGCGCTTATATGGGGGAGACTTTTCGCGGCGCGATCTTGTGCGTGCCGCGCGGCGAGATTGAAGCCGGCTACGCGTTTGGCATGACGCCGCTGCGGGTGTTCTTGCGCATCACCTTGCCGGCGATGATTCGCCATGCGTTGCCGGGCTTCGGCAATAATTGGTTGGTGTTGATGAAAACCACGGCGTTGGTTTCGGTCATCGGCTTGCACGACATGGTATTCAGAGCCGGGCAATCCGGCGTCGCCACGCGCCAGCCATTTTCCTTCTACTTATTGGTGGCGTTGTTATTTCTGCTGCTAACCGCGTTTTCCAATATCGGGCTTCGCTACCTTGAGCGCCGCTATAGCGTCGGAGTTAGAGTTGGAGTGCATCGCGCCTGAACCATGGATTTCGCGGTCATCATCGACAACCTGCCGCTGTACCTCGGCGGACTCAAAATAACCATTGAGTTGCTGTTGCTGTCGTTGCTGTGCGGTTTGGCGTTGGCGCTGCCAATCGGCGTCGCCGCGGCTGCCGAATGCCCGGCGTTGTATGCGGCGCCGCGCGGTTTTATTTATTTCATCCGCGGCACGCCTCTATTGGTGCAGATGTTCATGATCTACCATGGCTTCGCGCAATTTGATTTCCTGCGGGAAAGTTTTCTGTGGGTAGTTTTCAAACAAGCCTACTGGTGCGCGCTGGTTGCTTTCGCGCTGAACACCGCCGGCTACACTGCGGAAATTATCCGCGGCGCAATTAAACAAACTCCGTTTGGTGAAATTGAAGCGGCGCGCGCCTGCGGCATGTCGGCCGCGACCATGCTTCGGCGCATCATCCTGCCCAGCGCGCTACGGCGCGGCTTGCCAGCGTACAGCAATGAAGTCATCTTCATGCTGCACGGCACGGTGCTTGCCGGGGTCATTACGATTGTTGATTTATTCGGCGCCGCCAAAATTGTCAACGCGCGGCATTTTGCGCCGTTTGAATCCTTCATCACCGCCGGATTTTTCTATCTTTGCTTAACTTTCATCATCGTATTGTTGTTCAAGCAGGCGGAACGAAAATGGCACGCCCATTTGCGCGCCGCCGCGGTGAATGCAACCTCGCATGCGCGATTGGTTTGAAACTTCCTTGGGTCAATTTCTGCTTGCCCAAGAACGGCAGCGATGCCGCGCGCTGTTGCCGTCCGGCTATTATCCGAGCAGCCTGCAAGTTGGTCAGCCGTCGCTTAATTTTTTGGAGCAACTGACCACCGACCGACGCTTCTTCATCGGCGAATGCGCGCCGCCGCCGACCGCGCAACCCCATGAATGGAGCAGCGCGCGCGTACATTGTGCGCTTGCCCGCGCCGCGGCAATGCCGTTCGGCAACAAAACGCATAACCTAATCATCTTGCCGCACACGCTGGATTTCTGCGAACACCCGCATGCGGTGTTGCGCGAAGTCAATCATGTATTGGCGCCGCAAGGCTGCGTAGTCATCACCGGTTTCAATCGGCTGAGTTTGTGGGGGGCAATGCGCGCGCTGTTGCATAGCGGCAAACGCCCGCCGTGGCATGGTCGTTTCCACCGCGTTGGGCAAGTGCAAGATTGGTTGGCGTTGCTTGGGTTTGATTTGGTCGGGGCGAGCATGTTCGCCTATCAGCCGCCGCTACAAAGCGACCAGTGGCGGCGGCGCTTGAGTTTCATAGAGCAAGCGGG
>JAHRAW010000184.1 GCA_020027415.1 Gammaproteobacteria bacterium | reverse complement strand
TACGGATTCGGTCATGGCGGCAACATCTTGGCGGGAATGCATGAATAATAAAAAATTATGGCTGTATAATGCGGTTTGATTTTTCCGCTGATATGGCGACCCGCGCCACCCCCACCCCGTGACCCGTAGGCATCGCAACACAATTCATCGCAACGCAATTATGAAATACCCGGATCAATTTGCAGTCATCGTAGTCGGCGGCGGGCATGCCGGGGTGGAGGCGGCGTTGGCGTGCGCGCGCATGGGCAATCAAACTTTGCTGATCACGCATAACATTGAAACGGTCGGGCAGATGTCGTGCAACCCGGCGATTGGCGGCATCGGCAAGGGGCATATTGTTAAGGAAATTGACGCCATGGGCGGCATTATGGGGCGGGCGATTGACCACGCCGGGATTCATTTTCGCACGCTCAATGCGCGCAAAGGTCCGGCGGTGCAGGCGACGCGCGCGCAAGCCGACCGCACGCTGTATAAAACGGCGATTCGGCGGGCGGTGGAGCAACAACCCAACTTGATGCTGTTCCAGCAACCGGTGGATGATTTGTTGCTGTGCAATGCGGATGCGCGCGTGTGCGGCGTGAAAACGCAATTGGGCGTGGAGTTCCGCGCCGCCGCGGTGGTGCTTACCGCAGGCACTTTTTTGAACGGCAAGATTCATGTCGGCATGGACAATGCGCGCGCCGGGCGCGCCGGCGACCCGCCGTCGTTGGCGTTGGCGGCGCGCTTGCGCGACCTGCCCTTTACCGTGGAACGCTTGAAAACCGGCACGCCGCCGCGCTTGGACGGCAACACCATTGACTATTCCCAATTGGAGGCGCAGCCGGGCGAACAGCCGTTGCCGCTGTTTTCTTTTGTTAGCGACCCGTTACAGCAGCCGAGCCCGCGGCAGGTGCTGTGCCATATCACCGAGACCAATCCCACCACGCACGATATGATCACCGCCGCGTTGCCGCGCTCGCCGATTTACGGCGGCGCAATTAAGGCGACCGGTCCGCGCTATTGCCCGTCCATTGAAGACAAGGTGGTGCGCTTCGCAAGCCGCGAGCGGCATCAGATTTTCATTGAACCGGAGGGGCTGAACACCACTGAGGTGTATCCCAACGGGATTTCCACCAGTTTGCCGTTTGATGTGCAACATCAATTTGTCCGCAGCATTAAGGGCTTTGAGAACGCGGCGATTACGCGCCCCGGCTATGCGATTGAATATGATTTTTTTGACCCGCGCGGATTGAAGCACAGTTTGGAGAGCAAAGCCATTGCCGGGTTGTTTTTTGCCGGGCAGATTAACGGCACCACCGGCTACGAGGAGGCCGCTGGGCAAGGTTTAATCGCCGGGCTGAATGCGGCGTTGTTCGCGCAAGGGCGCGCGAGTTGGTGTCCCGCCCGCGACCAAGCCTATATCGGTGTGATGATTGATGATTTGGTAACCCGCGGCACCAAAGAGCCCTACCGCATGTTCACTTCGCGCGCCGAATACCGCCTGCAACTGCGCGAGGATAACGCCGATTTGCGCTTGACCGAAATCGCGCACCGCCTCGGCTTGGTGGATGAAGCGCGCCAGCAACGCTTTGCGCGCAAACGGCAAGCGCTGGAAACGGAGCGCCGACGATTGCAACGCACGTGGGTGCGCGCGGAAACTTTGGATGCGAAGGTCGCGCAACGAGTTCTCGGACAACCGCTGCAACGCGACGCCAACTTGTTGGAGTTATTGCGCCGCCCGCAAATGCGTTATGAGGCGGTGATCGAGTTGGGCGGCGGCGAATCTCAATTGAAAGATCCACAAGTCATCCGCCAACTGGAAATTGAGGCGCGTTACAGCGGCTATATTGATCGCCAAGAAGCCGAAATTGCGCGCCATAAAAAACATCAAAACACCGCGTTGCCCGCAGCCACCGATTATCACTCGGTGCGCGGGCTATCCACCGAAGCGCGCCAGCAACTTATGCAAGTGAAGCCGCAAACGCTTGGGCAGGCATCGCGCATTCCGGGGGTTACGCCGGCAGCCATTGCGTTGCTGATGGTGCATTTGAAAAAACAGCAACAACTAACCGAGTTAAAGGGTTAGGGAGTTAGGCTTGGCGGTAACTGCTTAGCGGCGACTGGTTCGCGCACCGCGCGCGGGCATCACTTTTGCGCGGATTAACGCAAGGTCACCAACTCTTCGGCGGCGGTCGGATGAATGGCGATGGTGTTGTCAAAATCCGCCTTGGTGGCGCCCAAGTTGAGCGCCACCGCAAAGCCCTGCAACATTTCATCCGCGCCATCGCCGATGACATGACAACCGACCACTTTTTGTTGCGGGTCAACGGTGACCAATTTCACCACGCTTGGCGGCTTGTGCGCGCCGACCGCATAGCGCAGATTGACAAATTGATTCTGATAAACCTGAACGCGCGATTTGCCGTATACCTCAATCGCCCGTTGCTCGCTGAGCCCCACGCTGCCAATCGGCGGATGGCTAAATACCACGCTGGCGACATTATCCAACTGCAGTTTGCGCGGCGGCGCGTTGCCAAACAGCCGCTCCGCCAAGCGCCGGCCGGCGGCGATGGCGACCGGCGTGAGTTGCGCATTCGGCGTAATATCGCCGACCGCATAGATGCCGGCCGCGCCGGTGTTTTGGAATTCGTCCACCGCGATGAAGCCGTTTGGTTGCGGCGCAATATCCACTTTCGCCAGACCCAGCGATGCCACATTGGGCGCGCGGCTAATCGCAAACAACACGCAGTCATACCCAGAATCCTCCGCATTCTCCCCTGCTGCGCCCTTCTCCGCCGCGCGATATCCCAAACTGCCATCGCCCGCGCGCACGACCTCGCTACACGACACGCCGGTGCGGATGTCAATGCCGGCGGCGCGCATTTGCGTCATCAAAGTATCGCCTAACATGTTGTCAAAGTTGCGCAGCAAACGATCTTTGCGCAACAACATCGTCACGCGGCTGCCGAGGCTGTGCAGCATACCCGCCAGTTCGGCGGCAATATAGCCGGCGCCAATCAGCAACGCGTTCATGGGCTGGCGCGGGAGGTCAAAAAACCCGTCGCTGGTAATCGCCAACTCGGCGCCGGGAATCTGCGGCAGCACCGGTTTGCCGCCGGTGGCAAGCAAAATGTGCTCACATTGAACAGTTTGTTCGCCGACTTGCACCGTATTTGCGCCTTGCAATTGGGCCGCGGCGCGCAGCACGCGCACCCCGGAAGTTGCCAAATTATCGGCGTAAATCTGATTCAAGCGGCTGACATACGCATCGCGGGCGGTTTTCAAGGTTTGCCAGTTAAATTGAACCTGCGGCGGCGCCTGAAATCCATAATCGCCGCTCAATGCCAACGCCTGCTGAATTTGGGCGGCATTCCACATCACTTTTTTTGGCACGCAGCCGACATTTACGCAGGTGCCGCCGAGCCGATTCGGTTCACACAGCAAGACTCGCGCGCCGTATTCAGCCGCCCGCCGCGCCGCCGCAATGCCGCCGCTGCCGCCGCCGACGACGATAAAATCAAAATTTTCCGCCATACTCCGATCTCAGGTTGGGTGAATTTTGCGGCTCAATCCGGCGATGAATTCGTCGTAAAAGCGGCGCCGCGCCACGGGCTTGCAGCCGATACCATAACCGCTGGAGCCGTCCGCCGCCGCCGCCGCCAAGGGTAGCGGCTTGCGTTGCGAAAAGCAAAATTCCCCTGCATCGCGGGCGCGCGCCAGTGTAATATTAGGCGCTGACAACAATCCAACGTAGCCACGTTTGGCTACTATCCACTCAATTCAATTGAGTGCGAGATACGATGATTCGTCATTTCGCGCTAACGCTCTAAACGAGGCATAACGATGAAAAAAATCCTAATTGTGAATCCGAAAGGCGGTTGCGGGAAATCCACCTTAGCAACCAACCTGGCAAGTTACTATGCGCTGTGGAAAGTGCCGGTGGCGCTGGTGGATTATGACCCGCAGCAATCCAGCCTGGAATGGGTGGCGCAGCGCAGTCAAACCTTAAATCCGATACAAGGCATTGATGCCAGCAGTAGCAAGCACGGGCGCATTCACATTTCCCCGGCAGTCCAACGGGTGATTATGGATGCGCCGGCGCGCACGCCGACGGCGCAACTGAAAGAATTATTCGCCTTTGCCGACTATGCGATTGTGCCGGTGCTGCCGTCGCCGTTGGACATTCGCGCCGCCGGACATTTCATCGGCGAGTTGATGCTTGAACAAATGCTCAACCTGGCGCGCACCGGCTTGGTGGCAAACCGAGTGCGCAAGAACACCTTGATATACCGCAACCTGGAACGGTTTCTTGGCAAAATGAAGATCCCGATGATCACGCATTTGCGCGACACCCAGAACTACATTCGCGCCGCCGAAACGGGCTACGGCGTGTTGGAGATGTCGCCGCATCAAGCGCACCAAGATCTCGTGCAGTGGCGACCGCTGATTAAGTGGCTTGAGTGAAGTTAGGCAACTAACCGCCGGCGGGCGTTTTCCATCAGCGCGCTAGCCGCGCTTTGGCGCGCGCGTCAGGCAAATTC
This sequence comes from Gammaproteobacteria bacterium, assembly GCA_020027415.1. GTDB lineage: Bacteria > Pseudomonadota > Gammaproteobacteria > Arenicellales > Poriferihabitantaceae > JAHRAW01. The sequence continues at coordinate 3,636 of JAHRAW010000184.1, read as the reverse complement.
ATCCAATCGTAGCCAGACCGGCTTGCAAATCGGCGATGATATCGTCAATGTGTTCAAGCCCGGCGGAAACCCGAATCAAGTTGTCGCGAATGCCGGCGCGGGCGCGCTCCGCGGCGCTGATTCTTGCATGCGTGGTGGTGGCTGGATGAGTGATGGTGGTCTTAACATCTCCCAAGTTGGCGGTGATGGATAACAGGGCGGTGGCGTTGATGACTTGCCAGGCTTGTTGGCGCCCGCCGGCGACTTCAAAAGCGACGATGCCGCCGAAGCCTTGGCATTGGTGTTGGTGTGGCGCGGCTTGTTGTTTTGCGAGTTGATGTTGCGGATGCGACGCCAGCCCCGGGTAATATACTTTTTCCACCGCCGGATGTTGCGCCAACCAGTTCGCTAATTGCAACGCGTTGTCGCAGTGTTGTTGCATGCGCACCGACAAAGTTTCCAAACCCTTGCTAAACACCCACGCATTGAACGGGCTTAAGCACGGTCCGGTGGTGCGCAACATAGCGAACAGGTCATCGTAGATTTTTCGGTCGTCGGTCACTAACGCGCCGCCGACGCAACGCCCCTGTCCGTCCAAGTATTTGGTGGCGGTATGCACCACGATATCGGCGCCGAGTTGCAACGGGCGTTGCATAATCGGCGTGTAAAACGCATTGTCCACCGCCAACCACGCCGAGGCTTTTTTGGCGATGGCGGCGACTTCGCTTATATCGGCAATCTCACACAGCGGGTTGGACGGGGTTTCCAAAAACAGCAAGCGCGTGTTTGCTTGAATGGCATCTTGCCATTGTTGCGTATCGGTGAGTTTGACAAATGTGGTATCCACTCCAAATCGTTTAAACACCTTAGTGAAGGCGGATACGGTGGAGCCGAATAACTCCGCCGAAGCGACCACATGATCGCCCGCTTTCAGCAACCCCAACAGCAACCCGCAAATCGCCGCCATACCCGAAGCGGTGGCAAGCCCAAACCGCCCGCCTTCCAACGCCGCCAGCCGCTGCGCGAAGCCGTCCACCGTGGGATTGGTGAAACGCGAATAGACATTGCCGCCGCTGACTGAGTCGTCGTTGGCTGCGTCGTCGTTGAATGAGTCGCCGCCGAATAACTCCGCCGCTTGTTCGGCGTTGTCAAACACAAAACTGGACGTGGCAAAGATCGCTTCGCTATGCTCCCGCTCCGCGCTACGGCGATGCCCGCAACGAATGGCGACGGTTTGCGGATGGTAGGGTTTCGGCATGTTGGGTGCGGTATGAGGAAGCGGCGCGCAAGTTGATTATGCGCGAGCAAGAGAGTAGTAAAACCCGCCCCGCATTGCAAGCGGCGGAAGCGTATAATCGCTTGCATTGCACATTGCACATTGCACATTGCGCCTCTTCGCCATTGAGCACGCCCCGCTATACGCCATAACCCGAACCCCCTATACGCCATGAACGCACCACCCGAACCCGAGCCGATTGAATCGTATCGCGCCGGTCCCGACCCGCATGGGCGCTTTGGAATTTTTGGCGGGCGGTTTGTCGCCGAAACTTTGATGCCGTTGGTGTTGGAAGTGGAACGCGCTTATCACCAACACCGCGCCGACCCGGATTTTCAGCGCGAGTTTGACTACTACGCGCGCGATTATATCGGACGCCCCAGTCCGCTGTATTTTGCCGAACGGCTGAGCGCGGAACTCGGCGGCGCCAAAATTTATTTCAAGCGCGACGAGTTAAATCATACCGGCGCGCACAAAATTAACAACACGCTTGGGCAAATCTTGTTGGCGAAGCGCATGGGCAAACGGCGCATCATCGCCGAGACCGGCGCCGGGCAACACGGCGTCGCCACCGCCACGGTGTGCGCGCTGTTTAACTTGCCGTGCGTGGTGTACATGGGCGCAACCGACATAAAGCGGCAAGCGCCCAATGTGTTTCGCATGAAATTGTTGGGCGCCGAAGTGTTGCCGGTCACCAGCGGCACCGCCACGCTCAAGGACGCCATGAACGAAGCGTTGCGCGATTGGGTCGCCAATGTGGAGGATACTTTTTATATCATCGGCACCGTCGCCGGACCGCACCCGTATCCGCAAATGGTGCGCGATTTTCAAACCGTCATCGGCGTTGAGGCGCGGCGGCAACTGCTGGAACGAGAAAACACCCTGCCGAATTTATTGGTGGCGTGCATCGGCGGCGGCTCCAACGCCATCGGTTTATTTCACCCGTTCTTGGACGATAAAACGGTGCGCATGGTCGGCGTGGAAGCGGCTGGACGCGGACTGCAAAGCGGCGCGCACGCGGCTTCGCTGGCCGGCGGCAAGCCCGGCGTGTTGCACGGCAATCGCACCTATCTGCTGCAAGATGAAGACGGGCAGATACAAGACGCGCATTCCATCTCCGCCGGGCTGGATTACCCCGGCATCGGTCCCGAACATTCATGGTTGTTTGAAACCGGACGCGCGGAATATGTTGCGGTCACCGATGACGAGGCGCTGGCGGCTTTCCAACTTTGCTGCCGCACCGAAGGCATCATCCCGGCGCTGGAACCTGCGCACGCGTTGGCGCATGTAGGCAAAGTCGCGCCGCGCATGGCGCGCGAACAAATCATCCTAATGAACCTCTGCGGGCGCGGTGATAAAGATGTGTTTGCAGTCGCCGAAGCACTCGGTATTCCGTTATGAGCGGGCGCGGTGAGACACATTCCGCGGCGCGCGAGGCCGATGCAAACGCAAACGGCGGCGACACTCGCGCCCGCACGCGTACTCGCACTCGCTTAGGGCGTTGCTTTGCCAAACTCAAACAACAACAGCGCGCCGGCTTGGTGACTTTCATCACTGCCGGCGACCCGGATTTGAAAACCGCCGCCAAAATCTTGCGTGGCATGCCGCAAGCCGGTGCCGACCTCATTGAATTAGGCATGCCCTTCTCCGACCCGATGGCGGACGGCGCGGCGATTCAAGCCGCCAACTTGCGCGCGCTGAAAGCCGGCATGACGCTAACCAAAACTTTGCAAATGGTGCAACAATTCCGCGCCCACGATGCGCATACCCCGGTCGTGCTGATGGGCTATTACAACCCGATTTACCGCTACGGCAATCAACGATTTTTAGACGACGCGATGCGCGCGGGCGTGGACGGACTCATCATCGTTGACCTGCCGCCGGAGGAAGACGACGAACTCTGCCACCCCGCGCTAACCGCCGGGCTGCACTGGATTCGCCTGCTCACCCCCACCACCGATGCCGCGCGCATGGCAAAAGTGCTGCGGCATAGTTCCGGCTTCGTCTACCATGTCGCCATCGCCGGCATCACCGGCACCGGCTCGGCAAAACAAAGCGAACTGAAAAAAGCCGTCGCCAAAATCCGCCGCCACACCGCCCTACCCATCGCCGTCGGCTTCGGCATCAAAACCCCCGCCGATGTAACCGCCACCGCCAAGATTGCTGATGCAGTGGTGGTTGGTTCGGCGATTATTGAGCGGATTGCCGACGGGGTGGCGAAAGGGGAAAACGGGGATGCGGTTGCGGCGCAGGCGCATGCGTTTGTGAGGGGGTTGGCGGGGGGTTGATGGTGTGGTGGCAAAAATCCGCACAACAACCATCCCAGCCTAAAATACCTCGCGCATCCTTGCACATCCACGGTCAATCAACACTAGTGTGCT
>JAHRAW010000176.1 GCA_020027415.1 Gammaproteobacteria bacterium | reverse complement strand
GCAATGGTAATGATCTGCACCTGAGTTGCAATTGCGAATTCCATCACCGCATCCGAATGCGCATATCCCGTCCGACAGTGTGGCGAGTAGGTCTGCCGAATCTGCCTTGCCGACGTTCCCACTTCAAGCCATCCGTAACATCAACCGGTCGCCGCAGTACAAAAATATGCCCGCCCTTGTCAAATTTTTCGCGCAGTTCGCGTTCGCTGCGTTCTGCATCGCGGGTGAGCCCGGCATAAGCGATGTCACCGCCCACCCAAAAGAAATAACGATAAGTTTCGTTCATGGTCTTGACCTCAAAAAATTTTAAACACCTCCGGTTAATCAATATAACATACACTCAAGGGCTGGCGAATCAAGCCGCAAAATCCTGTTGCGGCACGACTGAGTTGGCGGCTTTGGTATAGGAGGCGATTTCGTTGAAGTTGAGATAGCGGTAGATATCCGCCGCCATGGCGTTGAGTTCGCCGGCTTCTTGCATGTATTCGGCGACGCTTGGCAGACGCCCCAACACGCCGGCAACCGCAGACAATTCGGACGACGCCAAATAAACATTGGCGCCTTTGCCTAAGCGGTTTGGGAAGTTGCGAGTGGATGTGGATACCACCGTGGAGTTGTCCGCCACGCGCGCTTGGTTGCCCATGCACAGCGAGCAGCCGGGCGGTTCGGTGCGCGCGCCGGCGCCGGCAAAAATTGCGTAATGCCCTTCTTCAACCAGTTGCGCCTGATCCATCTTGGTCGGCGGCACAATCCACATGCGCGTGGGCAGCACCTTGCCCATCTTGTTTAACAAACGACTGGCGGCGCGAAAATGACCGATGTTGGTCATGCACGAACCAATAAACACTTCATCAATTTTGGCGCCGGCAACTTCCGATAACAGACGCGCATCATCGGGGTCGTTGGGCGCGCACAGAATCGGTTCGGTGATGGCGTTCAAATCAATGTCTATCACTTCGTGATAGCGCGCATCCGGGTCGGCTTGCAACAGGTGCGGTTCATCCAGCCAGGCTTGCATCGCATGAATGCGCCGCGCAATCGTGCGCGCATCTCCATACCCTTCGCTGAGCATCCACTTGAGCATGACGATGTTGGAGGTGATGTATTCGCACACCGGTTGCGGGTTAAGTTTGATCGTACAACCGGAAGCGGAACGTTCCGCCGACGCATCGGCAAACTCAAAGGCTTGTTCCACTTTCAAATCCGGCAGCCCTTCAATTTCCAGCACCCGCCCGGAATAAACGTTTTTCTTGCCGGCTTTTTCCACCGTCAATAGCCCTTTCTGAATGGCGACATAGGGAATCGCATGCACCAAATCGCGCAAGGTGATGCCGGGTTGCAACGCACCGCTGAAGCGCACCAACACGGATTCCGGCATGTCCAACGGCATCACCCCGGTGGCCGCCGCAAAAGCCACCAGCCCGGAGCCGGCGGGGAAGGAAATGCCCATTGGGAAGCGGGTATGGGAATCGCCGCCGGTGCCGACCGTGTCCGGCAACAGCATACGATTCATCCACGAATGAATGATGCCGTCGCCGGGTTTGAGGGAAATCCCGGCGCGGTCGCGCATAAAGTCCGGCAGGCTGTGCTGCGTTTCAATATCCACCGGTTTGGGATACGCCGAGGTATGGCAGAACGATTGCATCACCAAATCGGCTTGAAAACCGAGGCAAGCAAGATCTTTGAGTTCGTCGCGCGTCATCGGTCCGGTGGTGTCCTGCGAGCCCACGGTATGCATTTTCGGTTCGCAATATTGTCCTGGACGCACGCCCGGCAAGCCGCATGCTTTGCCGACCATTTTTTGCGCCGCGGTATATCCATGCGAGATTTCCTGCGCCGCCGCCGGGGCGCAGAAAATATCGGGTAAGGTCGGCTTGATTTGCAATTTCTGCCGCGCCCTGGCGGTCAGCCCGCGCCCGATGATCAGATTGATGCGGCCACCGGCGCGTACTTCGTCCAACAACACCTCGGTCTTCAAACGAAACTCGCTGAGCACTTGCTTGCTGTCGTGGCGGCAAACCTTGCCGTCATAGGGATACACATCAATCACCTCGCCCATTGCCAGTTTGCCGACCTCCATTTCAATCGGCAGCGCGCCGCAATCCTCCATCGTGTTGAAAAAAATCGGGGCAATCTGTCCGCCGAAACAAAACCCGCCGCGGCGTTTATTTGGAATCCCGGGAATATCCTCACCGGTATGCCACAGCAACGAATTGGTGGCTGATTTTCGCGACGAACCGGTGCCCACCACATCGCCGACATACGCAACCGGAAAGCCTTTTTCTTTTAATGTTGCCAACATCTCCAACGGCGTGTCGGTCAGTTCGGGGCGCGGATTTTTCAGCATCGCTAACGCGTGCAATGGAATATCCGGGCGCGACCAAGCATCTTGCGCCGGCGACAAATCATCGGTGTTGGTTTCGCCGGGCACCTTGAATATTGTCACCGTAATTTTTTTAGGCACCGCCGCGCGCTGCGAGAACCATTCGGCATCCGCCCACGATCGCAGCACCTTTTGCGCGTTGGCGTTGCCGCCCTCGGCGCGCTCCGCGACATCATAGAAAGCGTCAAACATTAACAGCGTGCGGGACAGCGCATGCGCCGCCGTATCCGCCAATTCCGCATCGTCCAGGGCTTCAATCAATGGCGCAATGTTATATCCGCCGTGCATCATGCCAAGCAGTTGCACCGCGCGCGCGCGTTCAATCAACGGACAATTGGTTTGTCGGCGAACGAGCGCGGCAAGAAACGCGGCTTTGACATACGCCGCTTGGTCAACGCCGGCCGGCACGCGATGGCTGATTAAATCCAGCAACTGCGCTTCGCTGCCGCGCGGCGGCGCTTTCAACAACTCAACCAGTTGCGCGGTTTGTTCGGCGTCCAATGGTTTGGGAACGATGCCTAACTGGGCGCGTTGCGCGACATGTTTTTGATACGATTCAAGCATGATTCAAGGCTGTGAAATGAGTTCGGCTTCGGTGGGTTTTGTGATGGCGAGTTATTGGTTATCTGATCTGTTATCTGAGTAAACTTTCCTTAACCTCGCCGCAAGGCAACGAAACGCCAACCATATACCAACCGCCTCAGCAAGGCAACACCGCCCCGCAAACCGCGCCGTCCGCATACTCGGCAAACCCCGCGCTTTTTGCAGCCTCATTCCCCGTATATTGTTTTGTTTGTTTTTGGTATGGTGTTGCGGGTGTCGGCTATGCAGATTTTAATTAACGGAAGCGCCTTCGGAGTCGGATTCAAAAAATGAGCAAACCATT
>JAHRAW010000154.1 GCA_020027415.1 Gammaproteobacteria bacterium | reverse complement strand
CGCGTAGAATGCCAAATACTGCATCCTCCCTAATCCTAAACTCCCCCTACAAATCCCCCGCCGCCCACTGGGAGTTTGTTGAAGAAGGGGCGCCGCTGGCGCGCACGCGAGGTCGGCGGGCGGCGGGTTATATGATTGCCGACCCGAAAGCGAAGCCGTATCAAGATAAAGGGCGGTTTGTTCCGTTGCCGCTGGTCAATCAAATTCGTCAGCGCGTTGATAAATGGCGGGCGGCTGGGTATCCGAGCATTACCGGCATCACCAGAACCCTGCTTGCCCACTGGCAAGATGATGAGCAAAGAGAGTTTCCATTCTTTTTCTGTCAGGTTGAAGCGATTGAAACGCTGATATGGTTGATTGAAACACCGGATGCGGAGAAAAACGGGCTGGACATTGGCGCCGACGGCGGGGTGTTCGCTCGTTTGTGTTGCAAACTTGCCACCGGCAGCGGCAAAACCGTGGTAATGGCGATGTTGATTGCATGGCAAGCGATTAACCGCGCAACCTATCCGCGAGACGGGCGGTTTGCGCGGCATGTTTTTATCGTTGCGCCCAATCTCACGGTGCGCGAGCGGCTGGCGGTGCTACAACCTGCCGTAGAAAAAAATTACTACGATGAATTCGGTATTGCGCCGCGCTCCCTAAGGGACAAACTTCATCAAGCAAAGGTCTTGATACGCAACTGGCATGTGCTGAATTGGGAGAGCCAGCAAAAATTAAAACCGAAGGCAAAGGTTGACAAGCGCGGTGCGAAAAGTGATGCGGCTTATGCGCGCGAGGTGTTGGGTGAGTTGGCAAGTGCGCGTAATTTAATTGTGATTAACGATGAGGCGCATCACGCGTGGCGCGTGCCCGCCGAATCAAAAATAAAGGGCGTGAAAAAGGAAGAGATAGAAGAAGCGACCAAATGGATTGGCGGGCTGGATCGCTTGCATAAAACCAACGGCATACTGAACTGTTTTGATTTTTCCGCCACTCCGTTTGTGCCGAGCGGCAAGAAGGCCTCGGAACATGCTTTGTTTGATTGGATTGTCAGCGACTTTGGGCTGGACGATGCGATTGAAGCCGGGCTTGTGAAAACGCCGCGCACTGTGGTGCGTGATGATTCGTTGCCGGATGCCAAAACCTACCAGTCCCGTTTGTATCATCTCTACAATGATCCTGAGGTCAAAGACGATTTGAATCGCCGCGCGAAAGAGCATGAGTCGTTGCCGGATTTGGTAACCAACGCATACGCTTTATTGGGCGCGGATTGGAAATTTACCAAACAGCAGTGGAACAAGCATGCAGCCGAAACTCCGCCGGTGATGATTAGCATTGCCAATCGTACCGAAACCGCAGCGCGCATTAAATATGCATTTGATCATCATCATATACCGGTTGCTTCGTTATGCGAAGCCGAGGGCATACTGCATATTGACTCGCAGGTATTAAAGAAAGCCGAGCAACAGGAACTGGAATCGCCGGCGCGCGTCACCGCCGCGCATGCACAAGACAGCGAGTCGGAAACACGGGCGCACAAAATCACTAAACAAGCACAAAGCGCTATGCTGCGTGGAAAAGTGAATACGGTTGGACAACCAGGTCAGTGCGGCGCAGCAGTGCAGAATGTAATTTCCGTAGGCATGCTTTCGGAAGGCTGGGATGCGCGCACGGTGACGCACATCATGGGGTTGCGCGCGTTCACCAGCCAACTGCTTTGCGAACAAGTGGTTGGGCGCGGCTTGCGGCGCGCGAGTTATGAAATCAACGAAAAGACCGGCTTGTTTGATGCGGAATATGTCAATGTGTTTGGCGTGCCGTTCAATTTTCTGCCGCACGCACAGGGTCCGGATGCCCCCCCTCCGCCGCCTCCGAAAATGGTTGTTAAACCGGTGGAGGAGAAAAAGGAATTTGCCATTCAGTGGCCCAATGTCATTCGCATAGATAGAACTTATACGCCGCAACTTACGCTTGATTGGCAACAAGTAACCAGGTTGAAACTGGATGCGGCAAGCACCGTGCAGATTGCCGAACTGGCGCCGACGGTCAGCGGCAAGCGGGATGTTTCTAAAATTCGCGATATAGATTTGGCTAAGTTAATGAAATTCAGAC
>JAHRAW010000135.1 GCA_020027415.1 Gammaproteobacteria bacterium | reverse complement strand
CGCGTATATTGGCGATGTCTTCTTTACTGGCGACGCCGCTGTGGATGGCTTCGGCGGTCATTTCACCACCGCTTCGGCGTGATGGGTTTCCATGCCGCTATCCACCAATAAACGCGTGGCGGCAAGGGTGTCAAAAGTTGGATTGTGCATGGCGGTGATTGTGCTGAAATGGATGCCAGGGTAACGAATCACATCGGGATGCGATTTTACTCTATGCGATGCGTTTTTGCAAGGAGATTCGCCGGCGAATGCGCCGCGCGCTTCCTCCGCTTTTAGCGCAGTTAAGCATTGGCATGCTCTCGCACGATGTGTCCGGGCGCGACTTCATAAAATTGGGTCGGTTGTGCGGCTACGGGCGAGGATAATTCGGGCGCGGCGGTTAGTTCAGCGGCTTTTGGTTCGGCGATTTTGTCAAAATCAAGCAGTTTGTTAAGATCCGCTTCTGGAATCGCTTGCAGCAAAGTGCGCGTGTACGGATGGGTCGGTTGTTGAAACAGCGATTCGCGCGGCGCGAGTTCCACCAGTTGCCCGCGATACATCACCGCAATGCGCGCGGCGATGTAATCCACCACCGCTAAATTATGCGAGATGAACAGATAACTTAAGCCGAGTTCGCTTTGTAAATCTTTCATTAAGTTGAGCACCTGCGCTTGAATGGAAACATCCAACGCCGACACCGGCTCATCGCAAATCAGCAACTCAGGCTGCAACGCCAACGCCCGCGCAATGCCGATGCGCTGCCGTTGCCCGCCGGAAAAACTATGCGGATAACGCCGCAAATGGCGCGGGTCCAGCCCGACGATGCGCAGCAACTCGCGGCTCATTTCTATCTGGTAATCGCGCTCGCCGAAGTGGTGGATTTGCATCGGCTCGCGGAGAATGTCAAACAAAGTCATACTTGGATTGAGCGAACCGACCGGGTCTTGGAAGATATATTGCACCTTGCAGCGATAGGAGAATCGTTGCGCACCGTCCATCGCGTGCACCGAGTATTTGCCGTGCTTGCTGCTGTGGTATTCAATGCTGCCGCGGTCCGGCAAAATCGCGTGCGCAATCATTTTGCCGAGGGTGGATTTGCCGCTGCCGCTTTCGCCGACCAAGCCGAGACATTCGCCGCGCAGTAAATCAAAACTGACATCCTGCACCGCTTGAATGGTGGACGGCTGCGCCGCCAACGACCACGCATTGCCGCGCACGCCAAAACTTTTGCTGAGATTCTGCACTTTAAGAATGGTGCGCGGCGGCGCGTCTTTGGTGCCGCTTGCGGTTCCGTTTTTGCCTTTACTTTGGCCGGCACGCTGGTTAGGCGGCGGCGACCGGTCGGGCGCGCGGGCTTTTTGCAAACTTTGATAATGACCGGTTTCGCTTTTGATCTCGCGCAACGGCGTCAAGCGTGCGTCCGCATGCATGCCGAAATGCGGCACCGCTTTGAGCAGCGCGCGGGTGTATTCGTGCTGCGGGGCTGAGAATATCTGCGTCACCGAGCCGCGCTCCATCACTTCGCCGTGATACAGCACCACCACTTCCTGCGCGACATTGGCGACCACGCCGAGGTCATGCGTAATCATCAGCACCGCCATATTGAGGTGGGTTTGCAAGGTTTTAATCAGTTTTAGAATCTGCGCTTGAATGGTGACATCCAACGCCGTAGTCGGCTCATCGGCAATCAGCAACGCCGGATGGCAAATCAACGCCATGGCAATCATGGCGCGCTGGCGCATGCCGCCGGAAAGTTCAAACGGATAGAGTTTCAGCGCGCGTTGCGGCTGCGTGAAGCCCACCGTCGCCAACATATCGCGGGTGATTTTCATGCCTTCGGCGCGCCCCATTTGGCGATGCAGAAACAACGCTTCGCTGATTTGGTCGCCGATGGTATGCAACGCCGACAGCGATACCATCGGTTCCTGAAAAATCAAGGAAATGCTGCCGCCGCGTAAATCTTGCATGGCGCGCCCATTGGGATTGAGCGACGCCGTATCCACCGAATCAACGCCTTTTTGCGGGTTATTGATGAGTATCCGCCCGCTGGTGATGGTGGCGGTGTCCGGCAACAGCCCCATAATGGCGCGCGCCAACACCGATTTTCCGGAGCCGGATTCGCCCACCAACGCCAAAGTGGCGCCGGGCTGAATGTCAAACGACACCCCGCGCACCGCCTCTAAGGTGGTGCCGTGAATGCTGAAGCGGACGCGTAGGTCGCGTATGGAGAGCATGGGTTGGACCATGGGCATAGGGGAATAGGGTGATGAGTGGGGGAATTCGGGGAATGAGGCGTTACATCGGCAATGGTTAGGGTATCATGGGCGCGTGTGGTTGCCGTTCTCGTCAATGGAAGCATAATCGCTTCGCGTTGCGCGCTATTCGCTACCGCTTCGGTAGTGGCTGCTTGACAATCAAGCTGTAGGGTAGCAGAACCGCGCCGACAACGCCACTTGCCAAGCGGCGGCGAGGCGTGCCAGCGAGGTTTTGAACGACCGCAACCGAATCGCCGATTTGCGACCCAAAGAACGACTTCCGATTTCCCTATTGACTATTGCTTCGTTAACCAGTATGGTGGCAAGATAAAGCAGAAACCGCGTCGACGGAAACCATCGTTACGCGCGGACACCAGCCGTCATCACCCCATAAACCAACCATTTTAAGCCCCATGCCCAAATTGAACGACAAGCCATTGGTTCGATTCGTCGATATTCAAAAAAGTTACGACGGCGTAGTGTTGGTGGTCAAAAGCCTCAATCTGGATGTCGCCGAAGGCGAATTTTTGACCATGTTGGGACCCTCCGGGTCTGGCAAAACCACTTGTCTGATGATGTTGGCGGGCTTTGAACCCGCCACCCACGGCGAAATTTATCTGAAAGATCAAGGCATTA
>JAHRAW010000120.1 GCA_020027415.1 Gammaproteobacteria bacterium | reverse complement strand
GACAAACCTTTTTTCGGCGGCGAGACAGCGGATGCAATCTGGAAATATCCGATGGCGGTTCTCAACCGCGATATATGGGACAGCGGTTCGCCGGGCGATGATGAAAAACTAAAGCCGGTGATCAATGTTTCAAAAGAACGGCTTGGCTATCCCACGCAAAAACCGCTGGCATTGCTTCGGCGAATTATTTTAGCCAGCAGCAACGAAGGTGATTTAGTGATGGATCCGTTCTGCGGTTGCGCAACCACTTGCGTCGCCGCCCACGAATTAAAACGCAACTGGATCGGCGTGGATTTATCCGATGTCGCCGTCAAATTAGTTAAGCAGCGGTTAACCGACGCCATCGCGCAAGGCATGCTGCCGGAAGATCAAGGCGCGCAAGTGGGCGTGGATTTTGACGCCTACAAAACGCCGCCGCATCGCACCGACCAACAGCCGCTGGATTGGAACAAAGAACGCATCCGCCAACATTTCTACAAATTGCAGGGCGGCAATTGCAACGGCTGCAACACGCATTTTGATTCCGCCCGCCATTTTCACATTGACCACATTTTTCCCAAGTCCAAAGGCGGCGCGGAGGTGGTGGAAAATCTGCAGTTGCTATGCGGGCACTGCAATTCAGTCAAAGGCAATCGTCCGATGGAATACTTAAACGCGTATCTCAAAAATCAAAACGCGCAGATTCAATATCTCTAAGCGGCTCTAAGCGGCTCTCAGCGCGCGCTTCAACACTCCAACAAATCCAGCGAATGCCGACTCAATCGCTCGGCGCCGCTTTCGGTCACCAACACCGAATGCCCGTAGCACATCGCCAGCCCGGCGTCCGAATCCATGATGATCATGTGCAGGAAAAATACATTATCCACCTCCATCAGCAGCGGGTTGTTTTGATAGAACACCGGCAGATCCATCCAAGTGGGGGTGTATTTCGCGCCCATGCTATAACCGCACGCGTTGAGTCGGGCGTGCGCAAACCCGCGCGCATCCAACACCCGCGCGTGCGCCGCAAACACATCGCCCATCGGCGCACCGGGGCGAATGGCTTGCTCGCATGCCGCCAACGCTTCCACCGTGGCGGCCTGCATTTTCTGTTGCCGCGCGCTGCTTTTGCCCACCACCAAAGTTCGCATCATGGCGGCGTGGTAGCGGCGGTAGACGCCGGCCCATTCCAAAGTTAATTGATCTTGCGCCGACAGGTGGCGGCGACCGCTGTAGTAGCGACACAGCAACGCCGCCGCGCCGGAACCGATGATGAATTCGTTGCCGGCATAATCGCCGCCGCCGGCGAAGATTGCGCCTTGCATGGCGGCTAAAATGTCGCCTTCAAAAGCGCCGCTGTGGGTGGCGCGCAAGGCCGCATCCAACGCATCATCGGCGAGTTCGGCGGCGCGGCGGTGATAACTGAGTTCGGCTTTGCTTTTACGCCGGCGCAACAAACTGACCGCCTCGGAAGCCTCCACCAACTCCGCTTGCCCGGCCAACGCGGCGTGCACTTTTTGTCCATGGAAGGCGGTTAAGCCTTGGGTATTGGTTTCAATCCCCAAGCGTTTATTTTTGCCGAGTAAGTTCAGGCTTGCCAACAACTGCACCAGCGCGGCATGCGGGTCGCCGCCGTCCGCATCGCTCCAAATGTGAATCTGCGCATCGGTGAGAATGGAAGTTTGCTGCGCTTGTCGCAAATCCGGCGCGCGCGTCAGCAGGTGCGGGTCGCCGTCGGTCGGCAACACCATGCACTGAAACAGGGCAAACCCGAAGGTGTCGTAGCCGCTCAAATAATAGTGGCTCTCCGGCGCAAACAACAATATGCCGTGCAACTCGTGCGTCGCTAAACTCGCGCGCGCCGCGCGCAGCCGAGTGTCAAATTCTTCGCGGGTGAAATGGTGCGCCATAAAATTCAAAGAAGGTGGTTGATAGGAAGTGCGATGATAACCGATCACCCGCCGCATGCCGCCCGTTGCAGGGTAAATTCCGCTTTCTGTTTGCATGCCAATTTCAATTCCAATTTCATACCATACCGCACAACCACCGGAGCATCCATCGCATGCAAGACTTGAAAACCATCCACAACGGCGCGCCCGTGCCGCACACTTTTTCGGCGCGCGAATTTACCGACCGACTCACCAAACTGCGCGCCGCCATGGCAACCCACGGCCTGGACGCGGCGCTGTTCACCTCCATTCACAATATCCACTATTACAGCGATTTTTTATACTGCGCTTTTGGTCGTCCGTATGGTTTGTTTGTGGATGCGCAGCGCGCGGTGACCATTTCCGCCAACATTGACGGCGGGCAGCCGTGGCGGCGCACCTTCGGCGGCGACAACCTCGTTTATACCGATTGGCAACGCGACAACTATTTTCGCGCGGTGCAGAAACTCGCGCCGTCCAGCGGCGTCATCGGGGTGGAGTGCGATCATATCCAGGTGACAACCATGGAAAAACTGCGCGCGGCGTTGCCGGCTTGTCAGTTCAAAGATATCGGCGCGCCGTGCATGCGCTTGCGTATGCTGAAATCGGACGAGGAAATCGCGCACATTCGGCAAGGCGCGCAAGTCTGCGATCTGGGCGCGGCGGCGCTGCGCAATGCGGTGCGCGAGGGCGTGCCGGAATACGAAGCGGCGCAGGCGTCCACCGCTGCCATGGTGCGCGAGATTGCCAAACGTTTCCCGCATTCTGAGCTGATGGATACTTGGACGTGGTTTCAATCCGGCATTAACACCGACGGCGCGCACAACCCGCTCACCGCGCGGCGGGTGCAGGCTGGCGACATTTTATCGCTCAATTGTTTTGCCATGATTGCCGGCTACTACACCGCGCTGGAACGCACTTTGTTTTTTGCGCACGCTGATGACGCGTCGCTTAAGTTGTGGGAGCTGAATGTGGCGGTGCATGAAGCCGGTTTGAAGTTGCTGAAACCGGGCGCGCGTTGTGGCGATATCGCGCGCCAACTTAATGAGATTTACGAATCGTTTGGGCTGTTGCAAAACCGAACTTTCGGCTATGGGCATTCTTTCGGCGTGTTATGCCACTACTACGGGCGCGAGGCGGGGTTGGAGTTGCGCGAGGATGTGGATACGGTGTTGCAGCCCAATATGGTGATTTCTATGGAACCGATGATTATGATTCCAGCCGGGCAGCCCGGCGCCGGCGGCTATCGCGAACACGATATTTTGGTGCTCAACCAACACGGAGCGGAAAACATCACCGGCTTTCCGTACGGTCCGCAACACAACATTATTCCGCTGTGCTGAGGGTTGAGTAAAGGGGTACGCCGAAGCGTGACTGAGTTGGGAAGATACTCTTTTGTTGGTGGTTTGGCAAGTATTAAATGGGAGGGATGTTGTTGTTTATTCTTCGTCATTCCCGCGATCTGTTAAGCGGGAATCTCCTGTTGTCGGCACCCCCCGCATGCAGATTCCCGCTTTCACGGGAATGACGAGGTGAGCGCCACGCATGAAAGTTGCCAGATTTGCAAGCGCGGCGACCAAGGGCGATTGCGCGCGCCAGCCAATTACGTTATGCTCCCCGCGCAGTGAAACATTCGCGCATCCGCGCGGTAAGCCGATTGCCGATGGCTACGTAGCTCAGCCGGTTAGAGCGCATCACTCATAATGATGAGGTCCCCTGTTCAAGTCAGGGCGTAGCTACCATTGCTTTGACGCCGCCAATTCATACCTGCAATCGCAATGTCATACCGC
Source organism: Gammaproteobacteria bacterium (assembly GCA_020027415.1). Classification (GTDB taxonomy): domain Bacteria; phylum Pseudomonadota; class Gammaproteobacteria; order Arenicellales; family Poriferihabitantaceae; genus JAHRAW01. The sequence goes on along the minus strand of JAHRAW010000120.1, from coordinate 4,050 downwards.
GGCGCGCGCTAACGCTTGCTCCAGCGCGGCGAGAATCTCGTCCAGATCATCTTTTTGGCAAATCAACGCCGGGCTCAAACACAGGGTATTGTTATAGCCTGGAATGCTGCGGTTGGTGCACCCAATCATCACGCCCTGGTTGAGACAATCCGCCACCACCGCGGCCGCGGTGGCTTCGTCCACCGGTTGGCGGGAGGCGCGGTCGGCGACCAACTCCACGCCGACAAACAGCCCTTTGCCGCGCACATCGCCGATTATCGGGTGCTGGTCTTGCAATTCCACCAGCCGCCCCATTAGATAATCGCCCATCGCCACCACATTTTCCAACAACTTTTCTTGTTCAATGATGCGCAAGTTCTCCAGCGCCGCGGCCGGTCCTGCGGTGCAACCGCCGAAGGTGCTGATGTCGCGAAAATAGTGCAGCGGGTCGGTTGGTTCGGCGAGAAATTCGTTGAATAGTGCTTCGGTGGTGATGGTGACCGAAACGGCGGCATAGCCGCTGGCGATGCCTTTTGCCATCGTGACGATATCCGGTTGCAGGTCAAAGTGCTGGTAACCGAACCATTTGCCGGTGCGCCCCAAGCCGCAAACCACTTCATCCAAGTGCAACAGCACGCCGTATTTGCGGCAGATTTCGGTAATCGTTTCAAAATAGCCGGGCGGCGGCACAATCACCCCGCCGCCGGCGGTAATCGGCTCCAATATCACCGAACCGACCGTGTCCGGTCCCTCGCGCAGAATGACTTTTTCCAACTCGCGCGCGGCTTGCACGCCGTAGTCCGGGTCATCGCCGTTGGGCGCGTGGTAGGCGAGGCAGTCCGGAATTTCGACGAAGCCGGGGGTGAACGGTTCGTATTGGTCTTTGCGCTGGGCTTGTCCGCTGGAGCTCAGCGCGGTGATGGTGGTGCCGTGATAATCGCGCGCGCGATAGACGATTTTATGCTTTTGCCCGTGGTTTTTTAGGGCGGCGAGTTGGCGCACGATTTTATAGCCCTTTTCGTTGGCTTCGGAGCCGGAGTTGGAGTAATACACCCGACTGAGCCCGGGCATTTTAGCGAGCAACTTTTCGGCGAAGCGCGCCGCCGGAATGTTGCCGGCGGTGTTGGCGAAGTAGCACATCTTCACCAGTTGTTGCTGCACCGCGTTGGCGATGCTTTCGCGCCCATAGCCGACATTGACTGTCCATACTCCGCCGGAGGTTGCATCCAAATAAGTTTTGCCGTTGAGGTCGCGCACGCGCATGCCGTCGCCGTGCACGATGACCAATGGATTGGCGGTCTGCAACGGTTTGTGCTGGCTGAGGTGATGCCACATAAATTGCTTGTCATCGCTGAAAATTTTGTCGCTATCCAACGGGTTGGCAGCGTCCGAAGTCAAGGTTCTGTTCATGGTTTGGTTTCGCTTGGGGTTGGGTTGCCGCCGCCCGATGGCGGCTTGGGCGGTGGGCGGTTGTTAGCGTAAAGCTAACGCTATTGTATCTAAGCAACCGATGATAGAGCCAGAGTCGCCCGCTCGGTTAGCCCAATTGTTGCGCGCGCGGTTGTATAATCGCCGACCAACGGGTTTGCTGAGCGAGGTTCGCGGGGTTTCGTTTTCGCTTCGCTTCATTTTCGGTTTGGTTCGCCTCGCTCCGCCGCCGCCCCTAAATCCAATTTGGCAATGGATGTCTCGCATATTCTTGACCCCTTAAACCCAGCCCAGCGGCAAGCCGTCGTCGCCACGCCCGGGCCATTGTTGGTGTTGGCGGGCGCCGGTAGCGGCAAAACCCGCGTGCTGACCCACCGCGTGGCTTGGTTAGTGCAAGCCCAACAGGTCTCGCCGCTGGCGATGCTCGCGGTCACCTTCACCAACAAAGCCTCGCATGAAATGCGCGCGCGCATAGAAGAGTTGCTGCGCGTACCGTTGGGCGGCATGTGGATTGGCACTTTTCATGCCTTGTGTCATCGGCTGCTGCGGCTTCATTATGAGGCGGCCGGCTTGCCGTCGGGCTTTGAGATTTTAGACAACGACGACCAATATCGGCTGCTGCGCCGCGTGCTGCGCGAGTTGAGTTTGGACGAAAAGGCATGGCCCCCGCGGCCGGCGCAGTGGATGATCAACCACCACAAAGAAGCCGCGCGCCGCGCCGTGGAGTTGCCGCCCGGCAACGACATTCAGCAACAAACCTTGCGGCGCATCTATCAGCACTACGAACAATTGTGTCAGCGTTTGGGGGTGGTGGATTTCGCCGAACTGCTGTTGCGCGCGCTGGAACTGCTGCGCCGCAACCAGACCATCCGCGAAACCTACCAACAACGTTTCACGCATGTATTGGTGGACGAGTTTCAGGACACCAACGCCATTCAGTATCAATGGCTGCGCTTGCTCAGCGCGACCCATAACAACCTATTCGCGGTCGGCGATGATGACCAATCCATTTACGGCTGGCGCGGCGCGCGGGTGGAAAACCTGCTCACTTTTGAAAAACATTTTCGCGGCGCGCAAGTGTTCCGCTTGGAGCAAAACTACCGTTCCAGCGGTAACATCCTAAACGCCGCCAACGCGGTAATTGCCGAGAATTCCGGGCGCTTGGGCAAAGAGTTATGGACTGACGAAGCGCCCGGCGCGCCGATTAAGATTTATGCGGCGCGCACCGAAATAGACGAAGCCCGCTTCGTGTTGCACAACATTGAAAACTGGGTGGCGCGCGGCAATCGGCGCGACAGCACCGCCATTTTGTATCGTTCCAACGCCCAATCGCGCGTGTTTGAAGAGCAACTGCTATCCGCCGGATTGCCGTATCGGGTATACGGCGGCATGCGCTTTTTTGAGCGCGCCGAAATCAAGGACGCGCTCGCCTATTTACGGCTGATGGTCAATCGTGATTCCGACCCGGCCTTTGAACGCATCGTCAATGTGCCGCCGCGCGGCCTCGGCGTGAAAACGGTGGCCGAGATTCGTCGGCATGCGCAGCAAGCGCAAATTTCCATGTGGCAGGCGTGCGCGCAAATCATCGCCGCCGAGCAACTGCCGCCGCGCGCGGTGGCGGCAATGCACCAGTTTCAACTCCGCATCCAAGAGATGGCGGACGCCGTCGCCGCCATTGAATTGGACGAAGCCACCGACCATGTGTTGATTCACAGCGGCTTGTTGGCGCATTACAAAGAACAGCCCGGCGAGCGCGCGCAGAGTCGGGCGGAGAACCTGGAAGAATTAGTCACTGCGGCGCGCAACTTCACCGTGGACCCCGCCACCGACTTGCAACCGATGGACGCGTTGTCGCGCTTCCTTGCGCATGCCGCGCTGGAAGCCGGCGAAGGGCAAGCCGCCGAGTGGGAAGATTGCGTGCAACTAATGACTTTGCACGCCGCCAAAGGATTGGAGTTCCCGCTGGTGTTTTTGTGCGGCGTGGAGGAGGGCATTTTTCCGCATCAGCGTTCCTTACAAGAGCCCGGGCGGCTGGAAGAAGAACGGCGGCTTTGCTATGTCGGCATGACCCGCGCGATGCAACAATTAACCATCTGTTACGCCGAAGTGAGACGCCTCTACGGCAGCGAAAAATACAACCCCCGTTCGCGTTTCGTGCATGAAATTCCGGCGGAATATACCGAACTAATCGGCGGCGGCGGCACGGGTATCGCCGGCAACCTCGCCGCCGAACGACCTCATCGCGGGCGCGGGCGCGGTCAACACCCCGCCGCGCGCGCGGTCAATGGGCGGGGCGGCGAACTGACCCCGGGGCAGCAGGTGCGCCACAAAAAATTCGGCGAAGGCACCGTGGTGGAACGAGAAGGGCACGGCGAGCACGCCCGCATTCAAGTCAATTTCGCCGACGCCGGACGCAAATGGCTGGTATCCGCATACGCCAACTTGGAAGTCTTGTAAGCATGGATTTCAGCGTGACCGACTCGCTCCTTCAAGCCAACCCGGCCATCTCGTCATTCCCGCGATCTGTTTTTTAGCCGTCATTCCGCAGTCTTTAAGCGGGAATCTCCAGGCACCATCGTAGGGTGTATTTGGGCGCAGATTCCCGCTTAAAAGATCGCGGGAATGACGGCGGGGAGAACTACA
>JAHRAW010000057.1 GCA_020027415.1 Gammaproteobacteria bacterium | reverse complement strand
GGAAGCTGCGGGATTATTTAAAAAAGTTGAAGAAATCGTTAAAGAGGGACCGAAAAGCGATGGTGGGACAATTTTCGGATCAACAGGCGCAAATTCTTTTTCCCTGTATTATGGGAAAACTGAATATTGGTATATTAAGTTTCGGTGTTTGTGATGTGCGCGTATTAGCGACTTAACTGTCACCCCAAATAACACTGCCGACCTAACTGACATGGCTACGACTAAGACCACCGACATCGCCATACCCGGCGACGCCGATTTGCCGGTGTTGCCGTTGCGCGATGTGGTGGTCTTTCCGCACATGGTTATTCCGCTGTTTGTCGGTCGTCCGCGCTCTATTAAGGCGTTGGAAGCGGCCATGAATGGCCGCAAGAGTATCCTGTTGGCGGCGCAGAAAGACGCCACCCAAGAAGTGCCGACGCCGCAAGATATTTACCAAATCGGCACGCTCGCCTCAATCCTGCAACTGCTGAAGATGCCGGATGGCACGGTCAAGGTACTGGTGGAAGGCGAGCAACGCGCGCGCATCGTGCAATTCACCCATCGCCAAGACGATGACGAAGCCGGGTTCACCTGCGTGGCGGAACTGGTGGATGAAGCGCATATTCCCTCGCGCGAAACGGATGTGTTGGTGCGCGCGGTGACTGCGGAATTTGAAAAATATGTCAAACTCAGCGCCAAGATTCCGCCGGAAGTGGTCACCGCGCTCGGCGGGCTTGATAACCCCGGGCGCATCGGCGACACCGTTGCCGCGCATCTCAATTTAAGAAACGAAGCCAAGCAAAAAATTCTTGAATTGTTGGGCGCCGAAGAGCGCTTGGAACATATTCTCGGGGTGATGGATTCGGAGATTGACTTGTTGCGGGTGGAAAAACGAATTCGCGCCCGCGTCAAAAACCAGATGGAAAAAAGCCAGCGGGAGTATTACCTGAACGAACAGATGAAGGCGATTCAAAAGGAATTGGGGGATATGGATGATGCGCCCAACGAGGTAGATGAGTTGGCGCGCAAAATCGCCGATTCTGGTATGTCGGAAGAGGCGCGGGGAAAAGCCGAGGGCGAACTGAAAAAGCTGAAAATGATGTCGCCGATGTCGGCTGAAGCCTCGGTGGTGCGCAACTATATTGACTGGCTGTTAGCGGCGCCATGGAAAAAACACAGCCGCATCTCCAAAGATTTGAGCAAAGCGCAGCAAATACTTGACCACGACCATTACGGTCTGGAAAAAGTGAAAGACCGAATTGTTGAGTATTTGGCGGTGCAGCAGCGCGTGAAAAAATCAAAGGCGGCGATTTTGTGTCTGGTAGGTCCGCCCGGAGTCGGCAAGACCTCGCTTGGACGTTCCATCGCGCGCGCCACCAATCGCAAATTCTTGCGGATGGCGTTGGGCGGAGTGCGCGATGAAGCCGAAATCAGGGGGCATCGGCGCACTTACATCGGCTCCATGCCGGGCAAAATCATCCAAAACTTGGCGAAAGGCAAGACGCGCAACCCGTTGTTTATGCTTGACGAGGTGGATAAAATGTCCATGGATTTTCGCGGCGACCCGTCTTCGGCGTTGCTGGAAGTGCTGGACCCGGAACAAAACCACACCTTCGGCGACCACTATCTGGAAGTGGATTACGACCTGTCCGATATCATGTTTGTCGCCACCGCCAACACCCTCAACATCCCCAGCCCGTTGCTGGATCGGATGGAAGTGATTCGTATTTCCGGGTATACCGAAGAGGAGAAATGCGAAATCGCGACGCGTTATCTGTTGCCAAAGCAGCGCGCCAACAATGGCTTGAAAGAAAGCGAAGTCAGCCTCAGCGAAGCCGCCATCAAGGAAATCATCGCGTCGTGGACCCGTGAAGCCGGGGTGCGCAGTCTGGAACGGGAGATTGCGAAAATTTTTCGCAAGGTGGTGAAAGCCCTGTTGTTAAATAAAAAAATGCGCAAGGTCGCCGTCAGCCCGAACCGACTGGAAAAATATCTCGGGGTGAAACCCTACCACCGCAACAGCATTAAGCAGCAAAACAAGGTCGGTCAAGTGACCGGGCTGGCGTGGACCGAAGCCGGCGGCGAATTGCTGACCATAGAAACGGTGGTCATGCCGGGCAAAGGCAAACATTTGTATACCGGCAAACTGGGCAATGTCATGCAGGAGTCAATCACCGCAGCCATCAGCGTAGTGCGCAGCCACAGCGTGCAGTGGGGCATTAATGCGGAGTTTCACCAGAAGCAGGACGTACATGTCCATGTTCCAGAAGGCGCGACCCCCAAGGACGGACCCAGCGCCGGGGTCGGAATGTGCATCGCCATCATTTCGGCGTTGACCGGCATTCCAGTGTGGTCAAATGTGGCGATGACGGGGGAAATCACCCTGCGCGGCGAAGTGCTGAAAATTGGCGGACTCAAAGAAAAGTTGCTTGCCGCGCATCGCGCCGGGCTGAAAACGGTGTTAATTCCGCAGGAAAATGCCGGCGAATTGCAGGAGGTTCCGCAGAAAATTCGCCGTGAACTGGATATTAAGCCGGTGAAATGGATTGACGAAGCGATTGAATGGGCGCTTGAAAGCGCCCCAACCGCCGCCATGGCTGCCCCTGAGGCGGAGAAAGCGCATGCAAAAAATCGGCGCGAGAAAAAAAGAGAGTCCGACGCCAATGTGACCGCGCACTAACGGACGCGCTGAGTGCGCCGAGAAACGCCCGCTACGCGCCCAACCTATTTCAGTTTATCCTGTTAAATCATATGGTTATAATCAAAATGCGACGCCGACCTAGTCCCCGCGCCGAGCCTCGCCAAGCGGTCGTTTTGGTCGGCATCACGGTGCTTGGGGGATGACGCAACCCTTGATTTTCATGCGACGGTGGATTATGCTTGGCGGACTGCCAATGGCGCAAACCAAGCCGAGTGGTTTTCAAGGCGGCTTTCAAAATGGCTTTATGAGCGTTGCGGCGCGGTATTTTTGGCTTATCGGCTCGGCTGGCTTGGTTGTGGCAGGGCTTGCGGTATAAAACTCTTAACCACAAAAATCACCAAACCGCCATTTT
>JAHRAW010000040.1 GCA_020027415.1 Gammaproteobacteria bacterium | reverse complement strand
TGACCAACTGCGTGAACTGGAAGCCAAATATCCATACGGCAGGCACGCCGAACAAGCGTTGCTTGACACCATTTATGCGCACTACCGCAACGAAGACACCGGGCTTGCTGTTGCCGCCGCCGACCGCTTCATCAAACTGCATCCGACTCACGAAGCGGTGGATTACGCTTACTATCTCAAAGGGCTAGCCAACTATCGGGAGAACGACTCGTTGTTTGGTAGATTGACTGGGCAGGATGACCTAAGCGACCGCGATGCTTCGCTCACGCGCGAGGCGTTGAATGCGTTTAATGATGTGCATACATTGTTTCCAAACAGTCGGTACGCAGCCGAAGCGCGCGCGCGCGCGCATCATTTGCGCAACCGCTTGGCGCAGCATGAGTTGACGGTGGCGGCTTATTATTTTTCCCGTGGCGCCTATGTGGCGGTGGTCAATCGCGCCAAGGGGGTGATTGAAGAATACGCCGCCACTTCGGCGGTGGAAGATGCGTTGGCGTTGTTGGTGTTCGCATACCAGCAAATGGGCTTGGACGATTTGTCGGATAGCGGCCGGCGCGTGCTAATGCTTAATTTTCCGCGCAGTAACTACCTGGACGCACAAGGCAAGGCGGGCGAAACTGGCAAATCGTTGCTGGAACGCAACTTGGGGATTCGCAACACCGCCAATCGCAAGGCAAACCCCGCGGAATTTTTCTCATCCCTCTGGAAAAAATTGCGCCAGTCGCCGGAGTGATGCATTGTATTGCCCGGGCAACGGCGGGTAAGGTGGTTCGTTCTGCAGTTGTCAATTTTCCTGCGTTCTTGCCAGCCGGCTCAGTCCTTTCCGCTTGCGCAGTCGTTGCTCCCGCTTCCGCCGAGGTGAGCAAACCGTTCACTGCGAAAAACGCTTTTATCCAGCAACGGGTGGCGATTGACGGTTTTGGTCACGACGGCATGCAGTTCCTCAGGCAGTTGCGCGGCGACTTGGCGGGCTTGCCGGCGTGAAGCAAAACTTGCATACACCGCGCCGCCGCTGCCGCTCATGCGCGCCTCGCCGTAACGCCGCAAGCACGCCAATGCCGCGCCGATTGGCGGGTATAACCGCGTCGTAATCGGCTCCAGATCGTTGGCGGTTGGCGGCGAACCGCGGTCGCGGTCATATTTGTAATCGTAATCATAATCGCTGTTGCGCGTGTTGACGTGCGTCCGCATGAGTTGTGGCTGGGCGAACACCTCCGCGGTGCGCACTTGCACCGGTGGCAAGCCAACACAAAGCCATTGTTCATGCGCATCAAATGGCGTCAGCACTTCGCCGACCCCGCGCGCGAAAGCCGCTCGCCCATGCACGAACAGCGGCACATCGGCGCCGAGTTGCAAGCCCAGTTCAGCCAGTTGTCGGCGCGTCAAGCCCAGTTGCCACAGATGATTCAACGCCAATAATGTGGTCGCCGCATTGGAACTGCCCCCGCCCAGGCCGCTGCCGGGTGGAATGACTTTGTGCATGGTGATGGTGACCCCATGCGCGCGGGTTTGCGGGTAGGTTGCTTGCAGTAACTTGGCGGCGCGGATGCTCAAATCCTCTTTGGGAAGCGCAAACGGGTGTCGGTCCACGCGCCGAATGGCTGGCGGAGTGCGCGTTTCAAAGCGCAGCGTGTCGGCAAACTGAAGGAATTGAAACTGCGTTTCCAGTTCGTGGTAGCCGTCGGCGCGCTTGCCGAGCAGCCGCAGAAAGCGGTTGATCTTTGCCGGGCAGGGCAGTTGCATGGCGGCGGGGCGGTTATTCAGCAACTTGAAGATCTTGCCAGCGTCGCAGAATGATTTTTACGCTTAAGGAATCGCCGATATACTCGCCATGACGAGAATAAACTTCCAAATCTCCGGGCTGCGAAACCAACGACAGCGTATGCGGCAACTCCAGTTGGTGAATGGTTTGATATTGCTGATATTCCACCAACCAGCGACTCTGTTGGAGGGTGCGCAAGCGACCGGCGGTATCCAGCGTAATCTGCGGGGCTTGTTCACCGGGCGCGCGCTCGGCTGGAAGGCCGCGCACCCAGTTGTGCAGTTGCGCAAACGGCACTCGCCAGCCCAACCGCTGATACAACGCATGCGCGGCGGTGTCCGCTTCTATGGTGTTGCCTTTGCTGTCTTTGAGTATCGCGCGCTCCGGCTGCACAGTGATTTGAACGCGCCCGCCGCCGAAGGGTCCGTAGATTTCAATCTGTTCACGCGGCGGCTGATATTCCCACCGCAAGGTCGCGCTGCCGCCTTTGCGCCCGCTTTGCACCGCGATTTTCCCGTTCACATTCCACGCCGAAATACCCGCCATGCGCGCCTGATGTTGTTGCCATTGCCACTGCACGCGCTGTGCATCTGGCGTGGGCGGCGGCTGGACTTCATACGGCGCGATGCAACCACTCAGCAATATGCACAGTGCCGCGAGTACCGGCAGCGAAGCGTTCATGCCAACCACGCCGAGTGGTTTAGTTGGCACACGGCAAGCGTTTTGCCGGGGCTGCTGCATCCCACCGCAGTTGCGTCACCGCCGGCGATTTCGCCACCGCGGCGCGCGCCGAAGCCGACCTGGAGAAACGTTTCATGGTAGCCAGCAGCGTTGCGTTATGCGGCGACCAGCGCTTTCCTTGCCGCCAAATTTTACGGGCGGCGCGCGGTTGCCCGCGATGCCACAGCACCTCGCCCAAATGCGCGGCGATTTCGGCGTCTTTTTTCAACGCCAACGCGCGCCGCAAGTATTTAATCGCTTGGTCATGCTTGCCGATGCGGAAATTCACCCACCCCATGCTGTCCAGAATAAACGGGTCATGCGGTTGCATCGCCAGCGCCTTGGTGATTAAGGCAAGCGCTTCCGCCAGCCGTTCGGTTTGGTCGGCGAGGGTATAGCCCAAAGCGTTGTAGGCGTGCGCATGCTCCGGTTGTTGCGCAATCACCGCGCACATGTCGCGTTCGTGCAACACCAACAAATTCAGTTGCGCCGCCAGCAAGCCGCGCTGATACAGCAACGCCGGGTATCCGGGCTTGCGCCGCAAGCCTTCATCCAGCACCGCTTTTGCGCGTCCAAGCAGGTTGAAGTCAAGGTATAAACTGGCTTGCGCGAGAATCATGCGAATGGCTTCCCGTTCATTGAGAATATCAATTTGGGCGAGGTGACGGATGCCGCTCTCAACGCCGTGCTGGCTTGCGCGCACCGAAGCCAGTTTGATTTGCGCGTCCAGATAATAATTCTGCGCCGCCACCTGACTTAACATCGCGCTTGCCGCCGCCCAATTTTGTTGCTTAGTTTCAAGGTCAGCGAGGTGCAGGCGCGTTTGGTCATGGTGCGGCGCCAATGCCAACAAACGCTCCAATCGCGCGCGCGCTTTCGGCAGTTTCTCTTGTTGTAGATACGCCATGCCGCTGGCAAACAACGCCGCAGACGAATGCGGGTCGCGCCGCAGCACGGCTTCGCTGTGGGTAAGCGCTTTTTTGCTTTGCTCTTTCTGCAGTAACAACCTTGCATAGTGAAGGCGGAATCGTTCGGCGTCCGGGAATTCCTGCAAAAAGCGGTCGGCAAAAACCGACATTCGTTGCAAATTCAATTCAGGCTGGAAATCGGCGTCGGCGCGCGGCGCGAAATTGGCGAGATGCGTCAGTTTCAGCCGCGCCGCCGTTTCCCAACCGCGTCGCAGTTGCAACGCTTGCTCAAGCCAGGCGATGAACTCCGCATGCTGTTTCAGTTCGTACGCCAATAACGCCGCGGTCAGCGTGAGTTGCGGGTTGTTTGGCACAGTTTGCATCGCCGCGCGCAATTGCGACAGCGGCGGCGGCGATTGCTGCGCCAGCAGTTCGGCAATCATTTGCAAGATTGGCGCGGTCGTCTCCGCCGCCGCCCGCTGCGCGCGCG
>JAHRAW010000029.1 GCA_020027415.1 Gammaproteobacteria bacterium | reverse complement strand
GCGGCGGTTGTCAGCGGGCTGGCGGCTAACGTCGTTACTATGATGCAAGCCGTTACTTTGAATGATCTCATTAGTATTGGTGGGATGAATCTGCGAAATGAGGGGAGCGGTAACCCAAGCATTAACTGTATGGTAGGCGGTAGCCGTACCGCCGGCGATTGCATAGGCGCAGTGGCTCTGGAATTTACGAGATTTTATGGGAGTGGTGGTATTGTACGAGCGCAACTCAACACCGAACTGGGCATATCGGTAGAGTCAACCAGTGACCCCCAGCGAGACACAAAAATCCGCGGGGCGGTGGTGCGATACTACGAATCTCAATTCCCGCCGCCCGCTGACGATGACGACGATGCCCCATGGGCGGAAGCCATTGGCGGAGCCATTGTGTTGTCCTACTTCGCCAACTACCTAATCAAACAAACCACTTGGCAAGGCAACTTATTCACCTACGCCATGCCCACCAGCGATGATACCTTCGCCTACGGCGTGCAGTTTGAACCCAACGAAGATTGGCACATGCGTTTCTCAGTCGCCGATTCTTCGTACGCCGAAACCCCGGCCGACCCGTACTACCGCATGCAAGTGGAATATCGCTTCTAAGCGGACGGCAACGCGAAAACAAGAAACGGGGCTTAATTGCCCCGTTTTTTTAGCCGTCATTCCTGCCCTACCCTACCCCGTCATTCCCGCGATCTGTTAAGCGGGAATCTCCATGCGGGGGTGACAAGGAGGGGATGCGGTGGCGGTGACGGTGGGATTGGGATTGCAACTGGGGGCGGCGGGTCAAACACGTTGCGGACATGTTAAGATAATCGCTATCATCGCCGGCGTTCGCCCCCCAACCGCCCCGTGCCCGTGACATGAAATTTTCGCGCCTTGCCGAGCAGACTGAAGCCTCGCCGATTTTGGCGGTTGCCGCCGCCATCAACGCCCGCAAACAGCAAGGGGAAACGATTTACAATTTGACGGTGGGCGATTTTGACCCCGCTATCTTCCCGATTCCGCAGGCGTTGACGGAAGCGATTATCCGCGCTTATCGCGCGCGCCATACCAACTACCCAGCCGCCGCCGGGCTGCCGCAACTGCGCGAGGGGGCGGCAAGCATGGTCAACCGCATGTGCGGGCTGGATTATCAAGCCGACGAGGTGATTGTGGCGAGCGGTTGCCGACCGCTGGTGTATGCGGTTTATCGCAGTTTGGTGGATGCCGGCGACACGGTGATTTATCCGGTGCCGTCGTGGAACAACGAAAATTACACCGCCATGGTGGGCGCCCGCGCTGTGGCGGTGGAAACCACCGCGGCAAATCATTTCATGCCGACCGCCGAGGCGCTGGCGCCGCACCTGAAAGATGCAACTTTGGTGGCGTTATGCGCGCCGCAGAACCCCACGGGAACGCTATTCAGCAAACAAAACCTTGTGGCGATTTGCGAACAGGTGATTGCCGAAAACCGCCGCCGCGGGCGGCAGCAAAAACCGCTGTATGTGCTATTTGACCAGGTGTATTGGGCGTTGACCTTTGGCACCGCGACGTTCCACCATCCGGCGGCGGTATGCCCGCAAATTCGTGAAGTGGCGATTTGCGTAGACGGCATATCCAAAGCCTTCGCCGCCACCGGGGTGCGGGTCGGCTGGGCGACCGGACCGCGCGCGGTGCTGCAAAAAATGTCCTCCATCATCGGTCATATCGGCGCGTGGGCGCCGAAACCTGAGCAAATCGCCGCCGGCGCGTTCCTCGCCGACCGGCCTGCGGTGGGGCGGCACTTGGCGCAATTTCGCGAGCAACTGCAAGCGCGCCTGAACGAGTTTCATGCCGGCTTCATGGCGTTGAAAGGCAACGGCTATGCGGTGGATGCAATCGCCCCGCAAGCCGCCATTTATCTCAGCGTGCGCATCGCCATCCAAAACCGAGACCGAAACCGAACGCGCGGCGCGGGCGCCAACCAGTTAGACGGCGAACACGCAGTGCAAGAGTATCTGTTGAACGAAGCGAAAATCGGCATCTTGCCGTTCTCTTTGTTTGGCGCAAAAAATCACCACGACTGGTTCCGCCTGTCGGTGGGCACCTGTTCGCAGGAGGAAATCCCAGATGTCATGGCAAACCTGCAAGCGGCGTTGGAAAAATTGTCATAGGCGAAAGCCAAGCCCAACCCAACCCCAATCTCATTTTGTTTGGCGCATGGCGGTAGAATGTTCAGTTAAGTTGTAACGCTTTCTTTCCAACCCACCGGGGCGCGTATGGCAGGTCATAGCAAATGGGCGAATATCAAATTTCGTAAAGCCGCTCAAGACGCCAAGCGTGGGAAGTCTTTCACCAAATTGATTAAGGAAATCACGGTGGCGACGCGCCTCGGCGGCGGTGACGCCGAGGCCAACCCGCGCTTGCGCACGGCGGTGGACAAGGCGTTGGCGGCCAATATGACGCGCGATACCATTCAGCGAGCGGTAACACGCGGCTCAGGCGATATCTCCGGAGCGGTGATTGAGGAAATTCTGTACGAAGGCTATGGCGCCGACGGAGTTGCCGTGTTGGTGGAATGCGCCACCGATAACCGCAACCGCACGGTCGGCGAAGTTCGCCATGCCTTCGCCAAGCACGGCGGAAACTTGGGCACTGAAGGCTCGGTGGCCTACTTGTTTGACAAGGTCGGTTGCGTGGTGTTTTGCGAAGCGGCGGCTGGCGAAGCGGCCGATGAAGAGCGCATCATGGAAATTGCATTGGCGGCTGGCGCCGCAGATATTGACAGCGCGGAGGGCATGATTGAAGTGCTCGCTACGCCGCAAAACTATCCGCGCGTGCAACAAGCCTTTAAGGCAGCCGGGCTCGCGCCGCATATGTCCGAATTGATTCAACGCCCTAACGCGCACCTTGAGTTGCGCGGCGAGCCCGCCGAACAAGTCGCCAAACTGATTGATTCGTTGGAGCAGTTGGATGATGTGCAGAATGTCTTCACCAACGCAATTTTTGCCGGCGAGGCGTGAGGGGTGAGCCTGGATGCGCGTATTGGGAATTGATCCGGGTTCTCGCATCACCGGGCTCGGCGTGGTGGAAACCAGCGCCACCGACGGCGAGTTGCGGGCGGTGGCGTATGAATGTATCCGCATGGGCAATACGGAACTGCCCGCGCGACTGGCGGAAATCCACCGCGGCGTGCAGCGGATGGTCGCGGCGCACCGCCCGCAGGTGATGGCAATTGAGAAAGTATTTGTCGCGCACAACGCGCGCACCGCGTTGGTGTTGGGGCAAGCCAGCGGCAGCGCGATTTGCGCGGCGGTAATGGCCGGTTGCGAAGCCGCGGAATACAGCGCATTGCAAATCAAACGCGCGGTGGTCGGCGTGGGCGGCGCGAAAAAAGAACAGGTGCAACACATGGTTCGCGTGCTACTCGGCTTGCGCACCCGTCCGGCGGTTGACGCCGCCGATGCGTTGGCGTGCGCAATCTGTCATATTCATACCATGCAGGTCGCCCAAAAAATCGCCCGCCAGCGGCACCGCGAAGCCCGATGATTGGCCATCTCCGCGGTCGGCTGACGCGCAAGCAACCCCCGTTTCTGTGGCTGGAGGTGGGCGGCGTTGGCTACGAACTGGAAGCGCCGATGACGACTTTCTATGCGTTGCCCGAGCCGCCCTCCGAGCAGCCGGTTGCGTTGTTCGTGCATCTGCTGGTACGCGAAGATGCGCACTTGTTGTTTGGCTTCTCCGACTTGCCGCAGCGCGAGTTATTTCGCAGTTTGTTGCGCATCAACGGCGTGGGTCCGCGCGTCGCGCTGGCGATTTTATCCACCCTGAGCGCCGACCAGTTTATCACCTGCATTCACCGGGAAGATATATTGACCCTCACCAAAGTGCCGGGCATCGGCAAGAAAACCGCGCAACGGATGCTTTTGGATATGCGCGACCGCGTTGACGCGCTTGCCCGACAAACCGGCGGCGACCCGGCCGCGCAACCTGGCGATGCGCGCGCCGCGCCCACCCCGGCGCAGGATGCCATCAGCGCGTTGTTAGCGCTTGGCTATAAAGCGGCGGACGCCAATAAAGCGGTGCGCGCGGTGCAAGATAAAGGCGGGGCAAGCGAGCAGTTAATCCGCCATGCGTTGCAATACTTGAGTCACCCATGAGCGACACCAATCCAATATTAGCGCCCGATGGCGAGCGCGATTCCCATCTGGAACAGGGCATAGAGCGCAGCCTGCGTCCGGCCCGCTTGCAAGATTTCATCGGGCAACCCAGCATTCACGAACAGCTTGATATTTTCATTAAAGCGGCGCGCAAGCGCCAAGAAGCGCTTGACCATGCGCTGGTCTTCGGTCCCCCCGGCTTGGGCAAAACCACCCTGGCGCACATCCTCGCCAACGAAATGGGCGCGCGCTTGCGGCAGACTTCCGGGCCGGTGTTGGAGAAAGCCGGCGATTTAGCCGCCATTCTCACTAACTTAGAAAGCGGCGATGTGCTGTTCATTGATGAGATTCATCGGCTCAACCCCGCCATTGAGGAAATTCTGTATCCGGCGATGGAGGATTACCAACTGGACATCATCATTGGCGACGGACCGGCGGCGCGCTCCATTAAACTGAACTTGCCGCCGTTCACTTTGGTGGGGGCGACCACGCGCGCCGGGCTGTTAACCGCGCCGTTGCGGGAGCGGTTTGGCATTGTGCAACGCCTGCAATTCTATAATGTGGATGAACTAACCCGCATCGTGCAACGTTCGGCAAAATTGCTCAAGATAGAATTTGAAGCCGACGGCATCAAAGCCGTGGCGACGCGCGCGCGCGGCACGCCCCGAATCGCCAACCGGCTGTTGCGGCGGGTGCGCGACTACGCCGAAGTGAAAGCCGACGGACGACTGACCGCAGCGGTCGCCAACCGCGCGCTGGATATGCTGAATGTTGATCACCTTGGGTTGGACTCGCTTGACCATAATTTACTGCGCGCCATCATGCAGAAGTTTGACGGCGGACCGGTGGGGCTTGACAGCCTGGCCGCGGCGATTGGCGAGGAACGAGGCACCCTGGAAGATATGTGCGAGCCGTATCTAATTCAACAAGGTTTCTTAATGCGAACTCCGCGCGGGCGCGTGGCGACCCAATCGGCTTGGCGTTGCCTCGGTCTGGATATGCCCACCGAGATCGCCAACCGACAGCGGCAATTGTTTGCCGAGCATGCGTAGCGAGCGGCATGCCGTTGCGCCGACCATCATGCCCGCGCGCAACATGCGAACTCGGCGATGATGAAAGCGCCACGCCCATCGGCCGCCCACCTCCGCTTGGCGGTGCGCATTAATTATGAGGACACCGACGTCGGCGGCGCTGTATACTACGGCAACTATTTAGGTTACATGGAGCGGGCGCGCAATGCTTGGTTGCGGCAACTAGGTTTTTCGCTGACCCGCCTGCGGCAACAGTATTGCATGGTGTTTGCGGTAACCGAAGCCAGCCTGAAATACTTGTCGGCGGCAAGGTTGGATGACGAAATCGAACTGAGCATGGAAATTGTGCGCCTCAAACATGCTTCGCTGGTATGCGCGCAACGCGCCCGCCGCGACGGTGAATTATTGGTGGACGGGGAAATCAAACTGGCGACGCTGAACAGCGACACCTACACGCCGCGCCACATGCCGAAGGAACTCGCCGAAGCGCTGCGACCATGAACGCGCAACGAATGATGCAACCATGCGCAAGCCTCATCGCTCGCTATTTTCCTCCTGAACAACCTAAGCCGCCTAAGTCGCCGGCGCCTTCTAAGTATCTAACCCCATCAGCCTCTAACGAAGCCGCCTAATGCCGCTTGAAATTACCGCCGAACACGGCAGCATGTCCATCCTCAACTTGCTGCTCAACGCCAGTTTCTTGGTGCAACTGGTGATGTTGTTGCTATTGTTGGCTTCGGTCGTCTCGTGGTTTATGATAGACCGCAAGCGCACCAGTTATAAACGCTTGACTAAAATCGCCGATGAATTTGAAGCGCAGTTCTGGTGCGGCGGCGAGATGCACGATATCTACCGCGACTGGGGGGGCGAACTTGAGCATTCAGACCCGTCGCAGGGCATCGTCAATATCTTCATCGCCGGCTACCGCGAATACAGTCGCCTGCACCGCAAACCGAATGTCGACCGCGCCGAGGTGGTGGACGGCGTGCATCGTTCCATGCGCGTGGCGTTAAGCCGCGAAGTGGACAGCCTGGAAACCCATTTAGCGTTTCTCGCCACGGTCGGCTCAACCAGCCCCTATGTCGGTTTGTTCGGCACCGTGTGGGGTATTATGAATTCATTCCGCTCCATCAGCGTGTTGCAACAAGTCACCATCGCCAGCGTTGCGCCGGGCATTTCCGAAGCCTTGGTCGCCACCGCCATGGGATTGTTTGCTGCCATTCCAGCGGTCATCGCCTATAACAGTTTCGCGCACACCGCCGAACGCTTGAACAACCGCTACGAAATTTTCATGGAAGAATTTCTGAGCATCGTCAATCGCCAAGATACCGCGCCGGCGGCGCCATGAACAAGCCCCGCCAAAGCCGCAAGAAACGCCTGATGGGGGAGATTAATGTCGTTCCCTATATTGATGTGATGTTGGTGCTGTTGATTATTTTCATGGTAACCGCGCCGTTGCTTAGCCAAGGCGTTAAAGTGGAACTTCCCGAAGCCGCCGCCGAACCGCTGAAAGAGGAAGCCCAGCAGCCTTTTGTGGTCACGGTGGACGCCGACGGCAACTACTATTTGAACGACAACCAACAGCAAGTCGCGGCGCCAGCGGAGATCGAACAAAAAGCCGCGGCGGTGTTGCGGCGCAATCCAGAATTGCCATTTTTAGTGCGCGGTGACGGCGCGGTGGCGTATGCGCATGTGATGCGCGCAATGGTGTTACTGCAAGCGGCGGGGGTGAAATCAGTGGGCTTGGTGAGCAAATCGCCGCAACCCTGAGGCGTGAGGCGGAAAAGTTGAAGCCGTTTCTCGTGCGCGCCAAAGCGGTTTTTTTCAGCATCGCCCTGCATGGCGCGATACTTGTTTTGTTGTTGTATAGTTTTCACTGGACCAATCCAATCCAGCACGGCGCCGCCGAACCGATGCAGGCGGTGCTGGTGTCTGAACAAGATGTTTCCGCGCTGGTTGAAAAACAACAGCAGTTGGTGGAGCGCAAAAAACGCGCCGAGGAAGAAAAACGCCGCGCCGAGCAACGCAAACAGGAAGCGAAAAAATTAGCCGCCGAAAAGAAACGCCACGCGGAACAGCAACAACAGAAGCAAAAACAATTAGCCGAACAACGCAAGCAAGAAGCAAAAAAACGGGCGGCGGAAAAAAAACGACAGGAAGACGAGGAACGCCGCCGCGCCGAGCAACTTCGCCAGCGACTTGAACAAGAGCAACTGGCGAAAACGCGCCAAGACGCGCACCGCGCACTCAGCGCGTTGATTGACCGCATCGTCGCCAAGGTGGAGCGAAACTGGCGCAAGCCGCCCCAAACCGCCGCCGACTTGAGCGTAACCATTCAAGTTAAAGTAGACCGCGGCGGGCAGATCTTGTTCGCCAAAGTGGTGCAAAGCAGCGGCGACCGATTTTTTGACCAGTCCGCAGAATTGGCGGTGCGCAAATCCTCGCCGTTGCCGTTTCCGTCCAATCCCAAGTATTATGAATTGATCAACCAGTTTAATTTGAAGTTCAAGCCATGACCAAGTTCGGCGAGCCATTGAAAAATTTCCGCGCGCGCGCGCTTGCCGCGATGTTCATTTGCTGGTCAAGCCCGGCTGCCGCAGTGCTAACGATTGAAGTAACGCAAGGCATGGTGGAGCGCATTCCCATTGCGGTGGTGCCGTTTGGCGTGGTTGGCGGCGGCGCGGCGCCAGCGTTGTCGTCGTCCGCGGTGATTAGCGCCGATTTGGCGCGCAGCGGGCGGTTTGAACTGATTGCGCGCGGCGATTTTCTCAGCCAACCGCACCACCTGCGCGCGGTGAAGTATAAAGATTGGCGCTTGCTTAAAGCCGACGCCTTGGTGATTGGCAGCGTGACCAACATCGGCAATGATCAGTTTGAAGTGCGCTTCAGGTTGCTGGATGTGTTTCGCGAACAACAACTGGCGGGGCGGAAATTCGTCGCGTCAAGTGCGCAGTTGCGCAAGGTGGCGCATCAAATCAGCGACCTCATCTACCAAAAGTTGCTCGACATACCCGGCGCTTTTGACACGCGCATCGCCTATGTAGCGACCGAAGGAACGCCGCCCGGGGAACGATTCTTGCTGCAAGTCGCCGATTCAGACGGCCATCGCCCACAAACGATTCTGGCGTCGCCACAGCCGATTATCTCGCCGGCGTGGTCGCCGCGCGGCGACCAACTGGCGTATGTGTCGTTTGAGAACAACCGCTCGGTTATTTATATTCAGCATGTCCACAGCGGCGAACGGCGGCGCGTGGCTGAATACCGCGGCATTAATGGCGCGCCGGCGTGGTCGCCGCGCGGCGACCAACTGGCGCTGACGCTTTCCAAAGAAGGCAATGCGGAAATTTATATCCACGACCTGAGCAACGGCGCGTTGCGCCGCTTGACGCAACACGCCGCAGTAGACACCGAACCAGATTGGTCGCCGGACGGCAACACCATCGCGTTCACCTCCAACCGCTCCGGCACGCCGCAGATTTATCAGATTGCGGCGCGCGGCGGGCGCGCGCAACGCCTGACTTTTGACGGCAAATACAACGCCGGCGCGGGTTATTCCAGCGATGGAAAATCACTCGCGTTAATCACCAATCAAGGCAATGGCTTCCGAGTTGGGATATACTCGGAGCGGGATCGCAAGGTGCGAGAATTGACCCAAACGCGATACGATGAGTCGCCCAGTTTCGCGCCCAATGATGAAATGATTTTGTATGCCACGCAAACCAAACAACGCTATGTGCTGGCTGCGGTTTCCCCTGACGGGCAGGTGCAACAGGTTATCCAATTGAAAAATCACTTGGTTCGGGAGCCGGCGTGGTCGCCGTTCCGCGCCAACCGACTGTAAACTTGTAGAGGGTATGATCATGCGTAGATTGCCGCGATATCTTGCTGTATTTTTGTGCGCCCTGGCGATCGCCGGCTGCGGCGGACAAAGAGCCGCCGGACCGATCACCTCGGTGGAGGTGGAGGAAGTGGCGGCGGTTGAAGGACTCGCCGGTGAGGAGCTCAGCGCCAGTAGCACCGGGCTCGGCGACGATGGAGACATCAGCGGGCGGAGTCTGGCGCAAGTCGGCGGCGGCGACTTGCTTAAACAGCGCGTGGTTTATTTTGAATACAACAGCAGCCTCCTGAGCGAGTTAGGCAAAGCCGTGGTGAAAGCCCACGCCCAGTATTTGGCTGCCACCGCCACCCGACAAGTGATTCTTGAAGGACATGCGGACGAGAGAGGCACACGGGAATATAATCTGGCGTTGGCTGAAGACCGCGCGCTCACCGTAGCCAAAGTCATGCAAGCACTCGGGGTTCGTTCGGCGCGCATCCAGACCGTATCATACGGCGAAGAGCGACCGGTTTCGTTGGCGCATGACGAAAACGCCTGGCGCCTCAATCGCCGAGTTGAAATCTTGCATCAATAATCCATCGTCAATAGCCGCTGTGTCGGCGGCTGATTCAATTCAAACAACATGCGCATCAAGCGACACCTACACGCCGCGCGCAACACAAAACTCAATTCAAACGGAGCACAGAACATGAAATTGCATCGGTGGTTTTTTATCGCGTCGCTATGCTGGACGCTCAGCGGTTGTGTCCCCGCCATTTCGCCAAATCAAAACCCTGGGTCGGGCGCGCAAGCGCGGTCCGGCAACTCGGGCAACCTGGGCGCCCGAACCCAATTGTTTGAATTAAAAGAAGAACTTCAGAAACTGCGAAATGCGGTTGAAGAGATTCAATTTGATACTGAAAACGTCACGCGTCGCCAACACAATCTGTTTGAAGATTTAGACCGTCGCCTACTTAGTCTGGAACGCGCGCAACGCTTGCTGAATCCGCAAGCGCCGGCGGGCGACAACCTGGGCGCAACCCCCGGAGTCGCCAACAACGGCTTAACCGGCGTCGGTGAAACCGCCATTGGCGCGGTGGCGGGCGCGCCACCGCTTAACGGCCAGGGCGCCGGCGGCACCACCCGAACCAACGCAACAACCGTGGCGACCGCCGACACCACCAACGGCGCACCGTCCGCACAAGCCAAAACGGTATCGTTATCAGAACAGAAAGCGTATGACCGCGCCTTTAGTCTGCTCAAGCAGAGCAAGTATCAAGCCGCCATAAAACAGTTTCGGAAGTTAGCCAGCACTTGGCCCGACAGCCCGTTGGCCGATGATGCGTATTATTGGCAGTCGGAAGCGCATTATGTAAACCGCGAAACCGAAGCCGCGTTGAGCGGTTTCCAAGCCATGTTAGCGCGCTATCCCAACAGCGAGCGGGTGCCGGAAGCGTTGTTGAAAATCGGCTATATCCGCTATGACATCGGCTCGTACCAAGAAGCGGCGAGAATTTTCCGCGACATTCTCGCTCGTTTCCCCACGCATCAAGTCGCCGTATCCGCGCAGATTCGGTTGCGCCGCATTGAGCAGACCATCCAATAACACCACTGCGGCAGCAAGCGCGGCGCGACACTCCGCCGGCGCGTCCGACCGGCGACCGGGCGGGCTTGACCGCAACCGCCTAAGGTAGGATAATAGCCGCCCGCAGAGTTGCAATTTTGTCGGGGCGTTAGCTCAGTTGGTAGAGCATCTGACTTTTAATTAGGTGGTCGCAGGTTCGAGCCCTGCACGCCCCACCAATTACCGATTCACCGCCAAGCCCCGCGACCAAACGGCGCGCGCCGTTGCCGGTTGCCCGCCTACTCCCGGGCGCACCGCCGTTATGAAGCATTTGCCGCTGCAACATAATTTCACCGGTCGGCGTTGTCCTGTCATTGGCGGCGGGGCGGTCGCCGCGCCATCACTGCGACTGCGCCCCTTGCACAATTAGCACATTGCCTTCGCAAGCCACCGCGTTGACGGTTGCGCCTTTGGGTAACGGCGGTCCGCGCACTTGCCATCTCGCATCATCCACCACAATTTCCCCAATTCCATTTTCTATGGCTTCGGTCAAGATAAATACTCGTCCGACATATTGTTGCGCGCGGCGATTCAAATGCGGCAGTTCGGATTGGGTTTGGCGGTGCACTAAATAACGGCGCGACAGCCAGATGCTCAGCACCGCCAAGACCGAAAATATCAAGCATTCCGCTTGCCAGTTGAGCGCCGGCACAAGATAGGACGCCAGCGCGGTGAGCAACGCGGATACCCCCAGCCACAGAAAAAAGGTGGCTGGCGCCACCAATTCCAGCAACAACATGGCGAGTCCTAAAACCAACCAACTCCAGTGGCTCAACTCTAACCAAGATGACATGGTTTGATTATGGTAACGAGTGCCAATGCGCGCGGCGTCAACGATCCGAGTCGCGGCGTTTCTCGGCGGTGCCGAAAGTTTCTTTGACCAACTCACCGATGCCGCCTAACGAACCAAGCACATTGCTGGCTTCAATCGGCAGGAATATGAGTTTTTGATTTTGCGAGGCGCCCAGCGCTTTGAGCGCGTCAATATATTTGGTGGCGACGAAGTAGTTCACCGCATGGATGTCGCCGGCGGCGATGGCTTCGGACACCATGCGAGTCGCTTCGGCTTCGGCTTGCGCCAATCGTTCGCGCGCTTCGGCTTGCCGAAAGGCCGCTTCTTTTTCGCCTTCGGCGTCCAGAATCTGCGCGCGTTTTTCACCTTCGGCGCGCAGTATTTCCGCTTGCCGACTGCCTTCGGATTCAAGAATCGTGGCGCGCTTGTCGCGCTCCGCTTTCATTTGCCGCGCCATGGCGTCCACTAAATCTTGCGGCGGACTGATGTCTTTAATCTCAATGCGGATCACTTTGATGCCCCACGGCGTGGTCGCCGCATCCACCACTTTCAGCAACGCTACATTGATTTGATCGCGCTTTGACAACGACTCGTCCAGCGCCATCGCCCCCAACACCGTGCGGGTATTGGTCATGGTGAGGTTGAGCACCGCGTTTTCCAAATTATTGACTTCGTAACTGGCTTTGGCGGCGTTCAACACTTGATAAAACACCACTCCATCCACCTTGACCACCGCGTTATCTTGGGTGATGACTTCCTGAGACGGCACATTCAACACGCGCTCCATCATGTTGACTTTGGCGCCCACCGAATCAATGAACGGAATGAGAATGTGAAAACCCGGGCGCAACGATTTGGTGAAGCGCCCCAACCGTTCCACGGTAAATTCAAACCCTTGATGCACCACCACCAAACCCTTGATGACGATGAGCGCAGCCAACAAAATTAAAATAATTGCAAAGTAAGTCAAACCTAACATGG
>JAHRAW010000010.1 GCA_020027415.1 Gammaproteobacteria bacterium | reverse complement strand
AGCGGCTCCACTTGGCATGCGGCCGGGCAATGCCCCAGTTTTATCGCCGATTACAACATGGCGAAAATCCATGATTACGGCATCCGTCTTTATCCGCAACTGGAAAAACTCACCGGGCAATATGTCAGTTGGCACGGCTGCGGCGGCATTCGCTTTGCGCTCAAGCCGGAGGAAGTGGAATGGTTTCATCGCGTGGTCGCCGTGGGCAAGTTGGTCGGCTTTGCGTGCGAGGTGATTGACCGCGCAAAAATCAAACAACTAAATCCATGGGTGGACACCAGCGGCGTGTTGGCGGGCGCCTGGACCACCGAAGACGGGCATGTGGACCCGGCGGGCGTTTGCACCGCCATGGCGAAAGGGGCGCGGCAGATGGGCGCCGCCATCGCCACCAACACCCGCGTCACCGACCTCAATCAATTGCGCAGCGGGGAATGGGAAGTGCTCACCGAGCAAGGCGGCGCGCCGGGCAAAGTGGTGTGTGAAATGGTGGTGAATGCGGCGGGTTGCTATGCGCGGCAAGTGAGCCAGATGGTCGGCGCCGATATTCCGCTCACCAATATGAAGCATACCTATATCGTTACCGAGCCGGTGCCGGAATTCGTGCAGCGTGATGAGGAAATGTTAGTGATGCGGGATCCGTATCCGTCCGCCTACTTTCGGCAGGAACAAAAATCCGCGTTGATTGGCATTTATGAAACCGCCCAAGCCGAGGAATGCTGGGTGCAGCGCGGTGGTTTCCCCGAATGGGATTCGCAAAATGAGTTGTTTGAAGCCAATTTTGACAACCTGACGCCGCATATTGAGCGGGTGATGGAGCGCATGCCCATCTGGTCTCAATTGGGCATCAAGCGCGTGGTTTGCGGCGCGATACCGCATACCCCGGATGCCAACCCGTTGCTCGGTCCAGCCGCCGGTTTGCAAAATTTCTGGCATTGCAACGGCGCTTCCATCGGCATTGCGGCGGGCGCCGGGGCGGGAAAATATCTATCGCAATGGATGGTGGCAGGCGACGCGGAAATTAATATGAGCGGGGTGGACCCGCGCCGCTTCGGTTCGTATGCGCCCGGCGCCTACACCAAAGCCAAATCGCGGCAAGATTATGAGCATATGTATGCCCTGCATCTGCCCGGCGAGGAGCGCCCTGCTTCGCGCAAGCAGCGCATCACGCCGTTATATCAGCGCCTCGCCGAGCAAGGCGCGGTTTATACCGAAGCCAATGGCTGGGAACGCGCGAAGTGGTTTGCGCTGGATGGGCGGCGCGAACAAGTCGGCTTCCGCCACAACAACACCATGCAAGTGGTGGCGGAAGAATGCCGCGCGGTGCGCGAACGAGTCGGCGTGCTTGACCTCTCCAGTTTCGCCAAATACGAAGTGCGCGGCAAAGATGCGGAAGCCTTGTTGAATCGCCTCAGTGCCAACCGCATGCCGACTCGGCAGGGCGGCATCGCGCTGACCCACTACCTCTCCCCGCAAGGGCGAATCATCGGCGAATCCACCGTGACCCGCTTGCGCGCGGAGCATTACTATGTGCTGTCCGGCGCGGGCGCGGAAGACCGCGACTTGGATATTTTGCAGCAGGGAAAATTGGCGGATGAAGCTGCGCGCATCACCAATGTTACCGATGAAATCGGCGTGTTAGTTGTCGCCGGTCCCAACTCGCGCGCGACTTTATCCGCACTCACCGACGCCGATTTAAGCAATGCATCATTTCGCTGGCTGACCGCGCAAGAAATTGAAATTGCGGGCGTGCCGCTGCGCGCGTTGCGGGTGAATTATGTCGGCGAACTCGGCTGGGAATTGCACTGCCCGATGAATCGCTTGCTGGAATTATATGAAGCGATTTGGGCGGCGGGCGAGCCGCACGGCATCGCTAATTTTGGCGTATATGCGGTGAACTCTTTGCGCATGGAAAAAGCCTACAAAGGCTGGGGAGCGGAATTGACCAACGAAATCACCCCGGCGGAAGCCGACATTGAGCGATTTTTTGCCGCCGACAAACCCGACTTTATCGGCAAACAAGCCGCCTTAGAAATCCGCGCGGCGATGCAAAATGGGGCGACGCACTATGCGCAAGCCGCCCAACAACGCACCGCCCAAAAATTAGTGTACTTTGAAGTGGCAAGCGGCGATTGCGATGTCGCCGGCGGCGAGCCGATGTTTGCGGCAAGCACGGATCAGCCGATTGGCGTAACCACCTCCGGCGGCTACGGGCATAGCACCCAAAAAAGCCTCGGCTTCGCCTATGTGGAAAATGCATTTGCGCAACCCGGTAGCAAACTTACGGTGGAATTACTCGGCGACCTACGCGCCGTTACGGTGCTGGCTGAACCGGTGTGGGATGCGGGAAATGAGCGGCTGCGGGGGTAGGGGGTGACAAAAATGGAC
>JAHRAW010000233.1 GCA_020027415.1 Gammaproteobacteria bacterium | reverse complement strand
ATTGCTTAATGCCGCCAAACGGCGCTTCGGCAGTGGATAGGATGCCGCTGTTAATGCCCACCATACCATATTCCAGCGCCTCGGCGACTCGCCATAACCGCGCTGAATCGCGGCTATAGAAGTATGAAGCCAAGCCAAATTCGGTGTGATTCGCCATTTCAATGACGCCTTGCTCATGTTCAAAGCGAAACAGCGGCGCCAGCGGACCAAAAGTTTCTTCCTGCGCGACTTTCATATCCCCGGTAACCTCGGTCAGAATGGTGGGCTGAAAATAGTTGCCGCCTAACGCATGGCGGCCGCCGCCTAACGCTAATTTGGCGCCTTTCGCCACCGCATCGGCGATGTGCTGTTCAACTTTTTCCACCGCCGCCAAGTTGATCAACGGACCTTGCGTTACGCCGTCTTGCAGCCCGCTGCCGACTTGCATGGCGGCGACCGCAGCGACCAGTTTGGCGACAAATTCATCATAAATGTTGTTTTGCACATAAATGCGGTTGCTGCATACGCAAGTCTGCCCGCCGTTGCGATACTTGGACATAATCGCCCCCGCCACCGCGGCGTCCAAATCGGCGTCGTCAAACACGATGAACGGTGCGTTGCCGCCCAATTCCAACGCTACTTTGATGATGGAATCGGCGCACTGCTTCATCAACAATTTGCCAATTTCCGTGGAGCCGGTAAAACTCAGGTGGCGCACTTGGGGATTGGCGGTCATCTCGCCGCCGATGGCTTGCGCATCGCCGGTCACCACATTGAGCACGCCCGGCGGCACGCCGGCTTGCGTCGCCAGTTCGCACAAGGCAAACGCCGAAAGCGGGGTTTGCGTGGCCGGCTTCAGCACCACCGTGCAGCCCGCCGCCAACGCGGGGCCAACCTTGCGGGTAATCATCGCCGAGGGGAAATTCCACGGCGTAATCGCCACGCAAACTCCAATCGGCTGTTTAAGCACCAATAGCCGTTTATCGGCTTGGTGCTGGGGAATGACTTCCCCATACACGCGCTTGGCTTCCTCGGCGAACCATTCCAGAAACGAGGCTGCGTAGGCAATTTCACCGCGCGATTCGGCGAGTGGCTTGCCCTGTTCAAGGGTCATCAGCAACGCCAAATCCTGCTGATTTTCCAGCATCAACGCATACCAGCGTTGCAAAATGGTCGCGCGCTCCTTCGCCAATAAATTGCGCCAGCCGGTCTGAGCATGCTGCGCATGCGCAATCGCCGCGCGCGTTTCAGCCGCCCCCATATTGGGAATGTTAGCAATCACCGCGCCATCGGCTGGATTGGTGACCGCAATCGTCTGGCCGGTGGCGGCGTCCACCCAATTGCCGTTGAGGTAGCCGCGTTGGCGGTATAAGGACGGATTGTTCAGTTTCATATCGGCTCTCCGGAATGGCTGCATATTACACGCTCCATCTCAATTGGATTGGGCGAACGAGCATTCAGCAAATGGGTATTAGGCGAACGGATGCTGAACCATGATCGTGTCATTTCTCTCGGCGCCGGTTGAAATGATGTCAATCGGCAAACCGCTCAGTTCCGATATGCGAGCGAGGTAGGCTTTGGCGTTTTGCGGTAACTGGTGATACTGGCGAAGCCCGCGAGTGGCTTGTTGCCAGCCGTCCATGGTCTGATAAATTGGCTCGCATTCAGCCAGCGCTTCGGCGCCGTACGGCGGCAGATGGATTGATTTGCCATGGTGGCGGTAGGCGGTGCATATTTTCACTTGCGCAAGTTCATCCATCACATCCAGTTTGGTCACGCATAACGCGCTCAGCCCGCACACTTGCCGGCTGCGGCGCAAGGCGACCGCGTCAAACCAGCCGCAACGCCGCGCGCGATTGGTGGTGGCGCCAAACTCGTTGCCTTGGGTTCGCAACTGCGCGCCGAGCGCATCCGACAATTCGGTGGGGAACGGTCCGGCGCCCACGCGCGTGGCATAGGCTTTGGTGATGCCCAGCACATAATCCAACGCCAGCGGACCGATGCCGCTGCCGGTGGCGGCGGCGGCGGCGGTGGTGTTGGACGAAGTGACATAGGGATAGGTGCCATGGTCAATATCCAACAGCATCCCCTGCGCGCCTTCAAACATCACCGATTTTTGTTGTTCGCATAATTGCCAAATTTTGGCGGAAACATCGCCGAGTAAGTTGGTGATGCGCTCGGCTGCCGGCAAAATTTGGTCAAGCGTTAGCTGCGGATCCACCGCCTCCGCGTGGAATAAATTTTGCAGCAGATAATTGTGATAATCCATCACTGACGCAAGACGCTGCGCGAAATATTCCGGCCGCAACAAATCCCCAAGCCGCAGCCCGCGGCGCGCGACCTTGTCTTCATACGCCGGACCGATGCCGCGGTGCGTAGTGCCAATGGCATCGCCGGCACGCGCTTGCTCGCGCGCCACATCCAACGCCGCATGCGACGGCAACACAAGCGGGCACGCGTAACTCACCAGCAACCGCTCGCGGACCAATATCCCGCGCTCCTCCAGTTGCGTTATTTCTTTGAGGAGTTGTTGGATATTGACCACCACGCCGTTGCCAATCAAGCATTCCGCGACGCCGCGCACGGCGGCGGCGGGCAGCAGATGCAACACCGTTTTTTCGCCGTCAATGACTAAGGTATGGCCGGCGTTATGCCCGCCCTGGAACCGCACCACCGCATCAGCGTGTTCGCTCAGCAGGTCAACAATTTTTCCCTTGCCTTCATCACCCCACTGGGTGCCCAACACTACGACATTCTTCGGCATGCTGACACTCGCGGATGACGGCGGCGCGTACAGAAAAGAGAAAATAAAAACAACGGGATAATCGTGAAACGAGAAAACGACTGGAAAGCGACGAGAAAAATTAGCGCACGAAATACAACAGCAACACTCCCAACGCCATGCTAACGGCGCCGAATCTGCGCACTTGCGAATCGTCCAGTTGGCTCAGCCGCGCGGCGAATTCCTTGAAGCGGCGCGGCTTGATAAATGGTATCACGCCTTCCAGCACCAGATAGATGGCAACTGCGGTCAGCAAATCTTGCCAGTCCATGAGCAACCAACGCGCGCCGGCGAATCGGCGGGCGCGGATTAATTGCGCTCAGCGGATTCGGCTTGCTTGAAATAGCGGAAGAAATCCGAACTGGGGTCAAGCACCATTAAATTATCCTGCTCGGCAAACGCGTTTTTGTAGGCGTTTAGGCTGCGATAAAAATTGTAGAATTCGCGGTCCTTGCCGAAGGCTTGGGCGTAAATTTCAGTCGCCACGGCATCGCCTTCCCCGCGCAGATGCTGCCCGTCGCGTTCGGCGTTGGCTAACATAATCTGCCGCTTGCGGTCCGCATTGGCGCGAATTTTCTCCGCTTCCTCTTCGCCTTGCGCGCGCAATTCTTTCGCCACTCGTTCGCGCTCGGCGTTCATGCGGTCATACACCCGCTCGCTAATGGCGGGATCCAAATCCACTCTCTTCAGGCGCACATCAATGATTTCTATGCCCAAACTCGCGGCGTCTTCGTCCATCGCCAGGCGCACCACATCCATAATTTTCCGCCGATCTCCGGAGATGACTTCTTGCACCGTGCGATGACCAAATTCCTGCCGCAGGTTGTCATTGACGCGCTGCGACAATCTGGAACGGGCGTTCGCCTGGCTGCCTTGCAGGCGGGTGTAGTATTGATGCACATCCCGAATTCTCCATTTGACGAATGAATCCACCACCAGATTTTTCTTCTCGCCGGTGAGATAGAGTTCCGGGTCGGCGTACATGGTTTGCACGCG
>JAHRAW010000231.1 GCA_020027415.1 Gammaproteobacteria bacterium | reverse complement strand
CAGTTCTACAAATTGGTCATAGCCCACCGCTTCAATGCCGGCGATTAATTGCGCCGACTGCAAACCGCGCGCTTTGAGATCCGCCGACAACGCATAAAATTTTCGCTGCTGCATACTGGCGCACACTCGCGATTCCATGGAGGTGCCGCGCAAAGCGCCATACACGCCGTCTTCAAGCAACAACACGCAACTGCCGGCTTTGGAAAGCCGCAAGCAGGTGTCCAAACTGTTCTTTTCAAACGGCGATTTGTTGACGGTATGCAGCATAGGGAAATTCAAATCGGCAATTCGGGCGACCGCTTCAGCCTAAAAATTTAACAATACATCTTGCTGCGCAATGATATCGGCAAGGGCGCGCTGATCTACGATATGAATCATTTGCTTTTCCGCGCCCTCGTCATCCGGGTCTTCGTATACCAACGGCATTAAATCCGCGGCGGTTAACCCGCGTTGGCTTAACGATTCCTGTTCCACAAAAATTTTTTGAATTTCATAGTCGGCGAGCGCGCCGAAAGCGGCGGTGAAATTTTTGACGCCAATTGCCTTGGGGTCTTGGTTGGTTTTCAGTTGGAACACGCCATCGTCAATAAAAGCAATTACCACCTGTTGCGCGAAGGCGGCGCCAATCAGCGCGACTTCCAAGCCTTCTTGGGCGTAGTTGGAGCCATGCGGAGCGCGGCGATTGATATACATGAACTTCTTAACCACGTGCGCGGAAACTGCGGCGGTGGCGGGAGTTTCGGTCATGGTTTTGTTATCTGCGTGCAAGAATTTTTTTATCGACGGTGAAGCACTAATCGCTAAGCGCGAATAACAAAGTGCGAACCGAGAATTGTTAATTCTAATCGCCGAAAGCGATTAAACGTTCGCACTGAATGCCGGCTTCAATCAACTGCCCCAACCCGGAAATGCGAAACCCGGGGGCGATGTTGTGGGTGTCTTTGCCGGCTCGTTTTTGCTCGGCGGCGTCAACCAGACCGCGGCGTTGCGCCGCCGCCACGCATACCACCAAATCAAGATTATGTTGGCGCGCCAATTCCGACCACCGCTTAACAATGTTTCGCTCATCCTGCGGCGGGCTGCTTAACCGAGTGCCGTTGTGAATCCCATCGTGATAGAAAAACACCCGGAAGATTTGGTGTCCGCTCTGCAGCGCGGCTTTGGTGAAATGATACGCGGTGTCGCTTGCTTGATGCGTATACGGTCCTTCGTTGACCACGATGGCGAATTTCATGGGAACTTTATTGGAACTTCATTAACTAAACGACTAAGCAACTAAGCGCCCGCGTGCTGTGCCGGCGGCAATGGTGCATCAAGGCGCGAGATGGCAACGCGTAATCACATTGTCAAGCACATGCCGACGACCTTTGGCGGCGATATATTTGGCGACTTCGGCTTGGTTAATTTTAATTTCATCCCGCCAACTGCCAATCACCGCGAAATCGGCGCGCTCAATGGCGTCTGCCCGTGGTTGGCGCCGGGCGTCGGTGGTGTAAAAATTGCCGGCGGGGGGTTGCACGCGCAAGGTGTGAAACTCTTTTGAGTCGGGAAATTGTTTGCCGACTTCGGAAAATCGCGGAATGATGCCGCTGATTGACCATAGCGGACGCGCCGGCACCGGGCGGCGGCGTGGCTTTATTTCGCGCATGAAGTTTACGTTGCGGTTACCCATGGCTTATTGCGGCGCGGAAACGTGGATGAAAGTCTTGCGGTAGAATTCTAACTCGGCGATGGATTCGCGGATATCGTCAAGCGCCCGGTGGCTGTTGTTTTTCTTAAATCCTTTCAACAATTCCGGCCGCCAGCGCACCACCAACTCTTTGATTGAACTGACATCCAAATTGCGATAATGCAGATAGGCTTCCAGTTTCGGCATGTATAACGCCATGAAGCGGCGGTCTTGGCAAACGGAATTCCCGCACAGCGGCGAGTGGTTGCCGGCAACATATTTCGCCAGAAACTTAAGCGTGCGCCGCTCGGCTTCGCCCTCGCTGATATCGGATTCCCGCACCCGCTGAACCAATCCGCTGTCGGTGTGGGTGCGCGTATTCCACTCGTCCATTTCCGCCAGTCGGGTAAGCGGCTGATGGATTGCCATCACCGGTCCCTCGGCAAGGATGCGGAGATGGGCGTCGGTTACCACCGTGGCGATTTCAATGATGCGGTCGTTATGCGGCAACAGACCGGTCATTTCCAAATCAATCCAAACGAGGTTGTGCGGATGCTGCATGCAGGATGACGGGGAGATTGGTTGGTGGAATTATATTCAATAACACGATGCCACGCATGGCACGGCGCGGTTGCATGTTTTGGACGGATTGCCTAATCTGACCATGAAAATCAAACCATGAAGCCAACCATGAAAACATCGCTTGGCGACCGGCTGATTCAATTTTGTTGATTCAGTTTTGGGTAACGAGTCACTTTGCGTACGGTTTGTAAATATCAAAGCGCACCAGTTTGCCATGCGTTTCGCCCACTTTGCCCGCGTGCAACGGCGGCGCGCGGCGGCGACGCTTGACCACCACCCGTTGCTGCGCGCAGCGCATGGCTTGCTCAAACAACGGCATGCAATCGGCGGCGGGCGCGGCGCCGACTAACGCGCGCAACAAAACCAACGGTTTTTTTGCCGCCGCGGAGTTCGCCGCCGGCGGATACATCGGATCTAAATACACCACATCCGGGCGCTCCGGGCGCGATTGCGATTGTAGCGCGCGCAAGTAGGCGACGCTGTCACCATGCACAATTTCAAGGCGACTTCTCAAGGCTTGCTCAGCGCACTCGGCATGCGCCTGCAACAACAGCGCGGCGACCGCGTGATGCTGCTCCAACGCCACGACATGATACCCCGACCTTGCCAGATGCAACGCATCGGTAGCCCAGCCAGCGGTGGCGTCCACCACCGTTTTCGCGCGCTTGCCAATCGCCCGTAGCAACGGGTCGGCGCCGCTTTGCGAACGCGCTTTGGTAAAGTCCAGCCGCCACGGAATCGGCGGCCCGGCGGCTTGCCGAACCGCCGAGCACGGCATTCGGCTTGGCGGATTTTCAAGGTTGATTTTCACCGACAAATCGCATAGGGTAAAGAGGCGGCGGATGACAGCGTAGAGTAGCGAACAGCGAACTCTACAAACCGAACTCTACAAACTCCACGAACTTAGCAAACTTAGCGACAGCATAGCATAAAGCGATATCCGACCGGCAACCCGCTTAGGCAGCGCGCGCCGCAAGCGGCGTCACTCACCACTTCCACAAATTTCGTTGTTATCATTTCCCCAACACTGAGAACAAAAGAGGCAACCATGGGATTTTTGCAAGACAAAAAAGCACTGATTACCGGCATCGCCAGCAACCGCTCCATTGCCTGGGGCATCGCCCAAGCGATGCATCGGCAAGGCGCAGAACTCGCGTTCACTTACCCCAACGCCAAGATGAAATCGCGCGTGGAAAGTCTGGCGCAGGAACTCGGCGTAAAGGTTGTCTTGCCTTGCGATGTGAGCAGCGACCGGCAAATTGAACAACTGTTCGTAGAACTCGGCAAATCTTGGGAGGGGCTGGACGCGCTGGTGCATTCCATCGCCTATGCCCCGCGCGAACAACTGGAAGGATTGTTCTTGCAAGCGGTCACCCGTGAAGGTTTCGCGGTCGCGCACGAAATCAGTTCGTATAGTTTCGCCGCCTTGGCGCGCGCCGCCTTGCCGTTGATGCGCGGGCGCAACGGCGCGCTGCTGACGCTCACTTACATCGGCGCGCTGCGCTCCATGCCGGGCTATAACGTGATGGGGTTAGCCAAAGCCAGCCTGGAAGCCGGGGTGCGCTATCTGGCGCAATCGCTCGGTCCCGAAGGGATTCGCGTGAACGGCGTATCGGCCGGTCCCATCCGCACCTTAGCCGCCGCCGGCATCGCCAACTTCAGAAAAATGACCGCGTATTTTGAAAAAGTCACCCCGCTGGGACGCTCCGTGACCATTGACGAAGTCGGCAACACCGCGGCCTTCCTATGCTCCGATTTAGCCTCCGGCATCAGCGGTGAAATCACCTATGTGGACGGCGGCTTTAACACGGTCGGCATCAGCGAGAGTTTTATCGACGCAGGTTGATGCGGTGTCGCGGCAAACAAAAATTATCGCTGCGGACTGCTTGCACTGGCTGCCGCGTAGCAAGCAACGGGTTGACCTTACTTTTTTGGATCCGCCGTTTAATCAAGGGCGTTTTTATCGACACTTTGACGATAGTCAGAAGCAACATTTTTATTGGCGGTGGATTGACAATGTGCTATCCGAAGTGCGCGCAAAAACGCCGGCGGGCGGCGCAATTTATTTTATGCAACGCGAAAAGAACGCGGAATTTGTGCTGTCCGCCTTGCGGCAAACCGGATGGACTTTCCAAAATCTCATTATCTGGAAAAAAATGACTTCGGCGGTGCCATGTAAAAATCGTTTTGGAAAGCACTATCAAATCATTGTGCACGCCACCAACGGAACGCGGGGCGGCGTTTTTCACAAACTGAGAATTGATCCGCCGCGCCTGCCGCATCACAAGAAAACGCGCAAAAGCGGCGTTTATGTAACGGATGTTTGGGATGATATTCGCGAAATGACATCGGGTTATTTTGCCGGTCAGGAACCGCTGAGAACAGCCGATGGACAACGCTTTCATAAACAGCAGTCACCAATCGCGTTGCTCTTGCGAATCATTTTATCGTCGTCAAAAATGGGGGATGTAATTTTTGACCCGTTTGCCGGCACTGGCACGACTCTCGTGGTGGCCGCGCAACTCAACCGAAAATCAATTGGCCTTGAAATTGACGCCGAGAATGTAGACCGAATTAAACAACGACTAAAAATTTTGCGCCCCGCCGACCGCGT
>JAHRAW010000210.1 GCA_020027415.1 Gammaproteobacteria bacterium | reverse complement strand
TTTGTCGGACAAGCGCACCGACCAGCAGGATGTGTTTAAATACGAAGGCGGCATCGCCGCTTTTGTTAGCCACCTCAACCAGAAAAAAACCGCCTTGCATCCGACCGTGTTCAACATGAGCAGCGAGAAGGACGGCGTGCAAGTGGCGGTGGCGATGCAATGGAATGATTCCTACCAAGAAAACACGTTTTGCTATACCAACAACATTCCCCAGGTGGACGGCGGCGCGCATCTGGCGGGCTTGCGCGGCGCCATGACGCGCACCCTAAACGGCTATGTAAATCAACTTGGTTTGGCAAAAAAGGAAAAAGTCGCGCTCAGCGGGGATGATTGCCGGGAAGGGTTGACCGCGGTGTTGTCAATCAAACTGGCGGACCCGAAGTTTTCCTCCCAAACCAAGGACAAACTGGTGTCATCGGATGTACGGGCGGCGGTGGAATCGTTGGTGGCGGAAAACTTAGGTAATTTTTTAGTGGAGAATCCAAGCGAAGCGAAGGCGATTGCGTATCGGATTGTTGAGGCGGCGCGCGCGCGCGAAGCGGCGCGCAAGGCGCGGGATATGACGCGGCGCAAAAACGCGTTAGATTTAGGCGGCTTACCCGGCAAACTGGCGGACTGCCAAGAGAAAGATCCGGCGAAGTGTGAGATTTATCTGGTGGAAGGAGATTCCGCCGGCGGTAGCGCAAAACAGGCGCGCGACCGCCGCTTTCAAGCGATTCTGCCGCTGAAAGGAAAAATCCTCAATGTGGAGAAAGCCCGATTTGACAAGATGCTGTCCTCCGAGGAGGTGACCACTTTGATTACCGCGCTCGGCACCGGTATCGGCAAAGACGATTTCGACCTCAGTAAATTGCGCTACCATCGCATCATCCTGATGACCGACGCCGATGTGGACGGCTCGCATATTCGCACCCTGTTGCTGACGTTCTTTTTTCGGCAGATGCGGGAATTATTAGCCCGCGGGTATATCTATATCGCCCAACCGCCGCTCTACAAGATGACCGTGAAAAAACAACAGCAATACCTCAAGGACGACGCCGAGATGAGTAACTATCTGCTGGATCAAGCCATGCAGAAAAGCGAAATCAAACTACACCAGGGGCGAACCTTGCGCGATACTGAACTGCGCTCCACGGTCAATGATTATCAAGCGGTTGAAGCGACCATCGCGCGCTTGGCGCGACGCTACAATCAGGCGGCGTTGATTGCCCTGTTGGCGATTGAACCGGTGAGCGCCGCCGACCTGCAATCTTCGGCCGCGCTGAAGCGCATTGCCGATCAATTTGAACAAGCGCTGAACCACGCCGACTCAGATGTGTTGCGTTATTCGGTTGCAGCGCAAATCCAAACTCAAACCGTGACGGTCACACGCCATCAATACGGCACCGATGAAACCTTCTTGTTTGATGAAAGTTTTTTCAACAGCCCGGAATACCGCGGCTTGGTCGCCTGGTCGGGCAAGTTGCGCAAACTGGAAGCCGGTCCCGTAACCGCCGTATGGGGCGAGACCGAAGCCACCTTTCAGCGCTTTGCCGACGCGGTCGGGTGGATGATTGCGAGCGCGAAAAAGGGCATTAGCATCCAACGCTACAAGGGGCTTGGGGAAATGAACCCGGAGCAACTCTGGGAGACCACCATGGATCCAGCGGTGCGCCGCTTGCTAAGAGTTACCTTTGAGGACGACATCAGCGCCGATGAGACCTTCACTACATTAATGGGCGACCAAGTGGAGCCGCGCCGAGAATTTATTGAAAAAAACGCTTTCGCGGTCACCAATTTGGATGTTTGACCGGGCGCGATAAATCGGCGCGCGCAACTGGATTTGCCGCTCCCGATGATTGGCGTAGCGGCGGATATTAAGGCGTTTCGGTCGCCGCGCGGTCGCCATCAAGAGGCTTGGCAAACACCCGTTTTAGCATGGGGATAAAATAAGACAAGGGCTTGGACCGATAAGCGGGGTCAAAACAATTCTGGTCGTAGTTTTCGCAAAAACCCACGCAATCTTGATACCAAGGATGCGACTGATATTTACGCCGCGCATGGCGATCCCCCCCGAAATGATGCGCATAGTAATACTGCTGAAACAAGCCGTGGTGTTTAATAATCCAATAAATACGGTCCGAAACATAGGGGCGCAGGATCGCCGCCGCCATTTCGCTGTGGGAAAGCGGCGCCAAGCCGTCGCCGATATCATGCAACAAAGCCGCCACCACCAGTTGTTCCGATTCCCCCGCCACTAACGCGCGGGTGGCGGATTGTAGCGAGTGCTGCAACCGCGAGACCGGATAGCCGGCAAGCGATTCATCCAGTTGCTCCAACGCCGCAATTAACCGCGCCGGCAACTCGCGGATATACGCCCGCTCATGCCGTTGCAAAAACGCATACTCTTCGGCGGTGCCGTTTGCCATTTCGGTAAAACGCACGGTGCGCATGATCTTCGGCATGGTTTCAGGATGTTGTTGGGTTGCGATGGGTTGCTGATGATGAATTCACGGCCCGCGTGTTCGCAATTGATTCTCATTCGCAACAATAATAACAATAACCGCGCATCATCCGCCATCATAAAATGGACAGCACGTTTTGCGGCGGACGCCCCACCGCCGCCCGCTCGCCGCTGACCACGATAGGGCGTTGCAACAATCGGGGATTGGTAGCCACCAAGTCAAGCAATTCGGCTTCAGACCAAGACTGGTCATGCAGATTAAGTTGGCGATAAAGCGGTTCCCCGCGGCGAATAATATCGCGGATTGAACCGCCCAACATGTTGGCAATCTCTCTCAAGGTCGCCGCAGACGGCGGATTGTCCAAGTATTTAACAACCCGCGGCTCAACATTGTGTTCTTTCAACAACGCCAGAGTCGCAATAGATTTTGAACAGCGCGGGTTATGATAAATGGTAATCATAAAAAGTTGGACGCAAT
>JAHRAW010000209.1 GCA_020027415.1 Gammaproteobacteria bacterium | reverse complement strand
CGGCTCAGCACATCGGCAGTATCAAATTATCGCTGGACGAGCCGGCTTTTTACCGCCCGGAACGCGAAGCGAGCGTGTTGAAGCGCCTGCGGGAATTGAATTCAGGTCCGTTGGAGAACGCGCACTTGGAAACCTTGTTCCGCGAAATCATGTCCATCACGCGCGGCGTGGAAGCCGGCTTTTCAGCGGCCGTGCTCGGTCCGTTGGGCACCTACACCGAGGCGGCGGCGCGCCAGCATTTCGGCAGTTTAATCACGCTCCAGCCATACGCCACCATTGATGAAATTTTTCGCGCGGCGGAACGCGGGCAAAGCGATTTTGCGGTGGCGCCGGTGGAGAACTCCACCGAAGGGGGAATCAGCGGCACCCTGGACCGATTGGTGACCACCTCATTATTGGTGTGCGGAGAAGTCAATTTACGCATTCATCACAACTTGCTCAGCGGCGGCGCGCAGTTATCCGAGATCAAACGAGTGCTTGCGCATCCCCAATCGTTGGCGCAATGCAAAGGTTGGCTGGACTGCAATGTCCCGGCGGCGGAACGGATTGCCACCAGCAGCAACGCCGAAGCCGCCAACCAAGTGCAGCCAGAGCCGACCGCGGCGGCGATTGCCGGCGCGTGCGCGGCGGAACGCTATGCGTTGAATTATTTGGCGACCAACATTGAAGACGAGCCCGGCAACGCCACGCGTTTTTTGGTGCTATCCAAGCGCCCGGCGCCGCCGAGCGGCGATGATAAAACCAGTTTGCTGTTGTCCTGTCGCAATCGTCCGGGGGCGTTGTTTTATTTACTCAAGCCGTTGCTGGAACATCAAGTGAACATGATTAAAATTGAATCGAGACCGTCCAAAACCAGGCTATGGGAATACCTTTTCTTTGTGGATATCGTCGGTCATCAAGAGGATACGGAAATTGCCAAAGCCTTAGCTGGGCTCAAAGCCGAAGCCGGCTTGTATAAAAATCTTGGCTCCTATCCGCTCTCCGGCTGAAGTCCACGGCACTCCTCGCAGCCCCGGCAACCCTCGTTGGCGCACCTGTTCGCATGCACGATAACTCGGCGCATTCATCGCCTCCATCGCCTCCATTGCATGCGCATCGGTTAGCCGTCATCGGCGTCGGGTTAATCGGCGGTTCGTTGGCGTTGAAATTGAAACAGCAACAATGGGTTGCGCATATCATCGGCGTGGATCACTCGCGCGCCAACTTAGAACAAGCGTTGCGCTGCGGTGTTATTGATCAAATCGCCGAGGATGCGGCGCACGCCGCCGCCCAAGCCGATGTGATTCTGTTGGCGACTCCGCCGCACGCCATCGCGCGGCAATTCAAAGCCTTGCGGTCGGCGCTGGACGATACCAAGGTGGTCACCGATGTCGGCAGCGTCAAAAGCGAAATATGCGCAGCGGCAACGGCCTCGCTTGGGAATAAAATCGCGCGCTTTGTGCCGGCTCATCCAGTCGCCGGCAAAGAGAATTCCGGGGTGCAAGCGGCTACGGCTGAGTTATTCCACAATCATAATGTAGTGCTGACTCCGCTGCCCGATACCGCCGCCGACGCGCTCCAACTGGTCACGCGGATGTGGGGCGCGACCGGCGCCACGGTCAGCACGATGGCGCCGGCGCAGCACGACCGCGTGCTTTCGCTCACCAGCCACCTGCCGCATGTGCTTGCCTATGCGATGGTGGATTTTTTCGCCACCTTTGAAGACCTTGCCGGCGCGTACGATATGGCCGCTGGCGGGTTCTACGATTTCTCCCGCACCGCCGCCAGCAATCCGGAGATGTGGCGTGATATCTGCGCCATGAACCGCGGGCAAATCCTGCCGCACATTCAGCAGTTTCAGGCGCGCCTGAAACGGATTGAAAAAATGATTGAAACGAATGATGGCGCGGCGCTGGAGCGTCTGTTCGCCGCCGCCAAGGAGGTGCGTTCGCAGGTCGCCGAGCGACGCACCGGGTCGCGCTCGCCGCGCTAAAAACTCGGCTACGGATACCCCCGCGCGATGCAATTACAGGTCATGCCAGGCGCTCCGTTGCGCGGTCGCATCCGCGTGGCGGCGGACAAATCCATCTCCCACCGCGCGCTGATGCTCGGCTCCGTTGCCACCGGCGTGAGTCGGGTATCAAACCTGTTGCCAAGCGAGGATGTGCTTGCCACTGTGCGCGCGTTCCAGCAAATGGGCGTGCGCATCCAGCAACTCAGCGATACTGACTGGCAAATCCACGGGGTCGGCTTGCACGGGCTGAAACGCCCGCCAAGCGCGCTGGATATGGGGAATTCGGGAACCGCGTTGCGCTTGATAGTCGGCTTGCTATGCGCGCAGCGGTGGTCCTCCACCGTGGATGGCGACGCCTCCTTGCGCGCCCGCCCCATGCATCGCATCGTAGAGCCGCTCAGCAAAATGGGCGCACGCATTGAAAGCAACGCCGGCAAGCCGCCGTTGACCATCACCGCCGCGCCGCATTTGCGCGGGATTCACTGCCGCATGCCGATTGCCAGCGCGCAGGTGAAATCCTGCTTATTGTTAGCCGGGTTGTATGCCGATGGCGTCACCACAGTGATTGAAGCGGCGCCGACTCGCGACCACACCGAGCGCTTGCTGAAAGCCTTCGGCGCCGACCTAGCCACCTCCGCGGGAGAAGTTCGCCTAACCCCGCCGCTGCGCGGGGCGGCGGGGTTGCAAGCCTGCGATATGCAAGTGCCGGCGGATTTATCATCGGCGGCGTTTTTTCTGGTCGGCGCGTGCATCACTCCGGGCAGCGATTTAACGCTGCAAAATGTGGGCATCAACCCAACGCGTAATGGGGTGTTGTGCATCTTAAAAAGAATGGGCGCCGACTTGCGCATATCGGCGCGTGCCAGCGTCGGCGGTGAGCCGGTGGCGGATATTCGGGTGCGTCATGCCGCGTTGCGCGGTTGTCGTATCCACGGCGATGATATTGCGTTGGCGATTGACGAGATGCCGGCGTTGGCGGTGGCGGCGGCATTCGCGCGCGGCAACACCGAAATCCGCGATGCGGGCGAATTGCGAGTTAAAGAAAGCGATCGGATTCGCGGCGTGGCTTCGGCGCTAGCCGCGTTGGGCGTTGCGGTCACCGAGCATGCCGACGGCTTAACCATCGTCGGCCGGACGGACGGCGCGGACGGCGCCATGACAGCCATTGGCGGCGGTCGCGTGGATAGTTGCGGCGATCATCGCATCGCCATGGCTTTTGCGATGGCGGGCGGCGGCGCGCAAGGCGCAGTGCAAGTCGCCCGCTGCGAACCGATCGCCACTTCATTCCCGGATTTTGTGTCGGTTGCGCGGCACGCCGGGCTGAACATTAAAGTTCTCTAAAATGCCCGACATGCCAGCCTCGCCGGGTGCGCCGGTGATCACCATGGACGGTCCCAGCGGTTCCGGCAAGGGCACGGTTGCCCAAGCGTTGGCGAGCCGCTTGGCGTGGCATTATCTGGAAAGCGGCGCGCTCTACCGCACATTAAGTTTATTGGCGCAACGTCATCGGGTGGCATTGGCGGACGAAGCGGGCTTGGCAAAACTTGCCGGCGACTTAAACCTATCGTTTCGGCATGGTTCGGTTTGGTACGGCGAGGAGGAACTTGGCGCGCAGATTCGTACCGAGCGGATTGGCGCGCAGGCGTCGCAACTCGCCTCGTTGCCGGCAGTGCGCGCGGCGTTGCTGGGCTGGCAGCGGCAACGCGCGCAACCGCCGGGGTTGGTTGCCGATGGACGCGATATGGGAACCGTGGTGTTCCCGAATGCAGCGTGCAAGATTTTCCTCACCGCAAGCGCCGCGGTGCGCGCGCAACGGCGTTTTAAGCAGTTGCAAGAAAAAGGGTTTGCGGTTACGATTGAGCAACTTTTGCAAGATATTCAGCGGCGTGACCGGCGCGACATGAACCGCGCGATCTCGCCCCTGAGACGCGCCGACGATGCTTTTGAACTGGATACCACCGCATTGTCTATTGAGCAAGCGGTGGAGGCGGTATGCGCGCGGGTGGAAAAAACTTGCGGTTTCGGCGGCGGCTGAGCGATGGTTTGCATCGCTGGGTTCACCGAAGCGGGGCGTGAGTTTGGAAATTGGGAGCGCGGCAAGGTCGCAAACGCGGTGGAAAACCAATCGCAACCTTGCCGTTGCTTGAACACAAACCATTAACAATTGAAGAGGCGTC